>JAFZET010000362.1 GCA_017560565.1 Clostridia bacterium
CCCCGGATGCCCGTAGGCAGCGGAGCGTTATGGGATATGCAGTGGATGCGGCTTATTTTGCCAGAGACTTCCCTTCCCATTCGGGCGCAGGATTCACAGCGAGAATATCCGCAATGGTGGGCGTCAGATCCAGAATGGAAACATCCTCCAGTGCGGCACCGGCGTCAAACCGCTTCCCCAGGAAGAACATGGGAATGGTCACGTCCTCCGGCATATCGGAACCGTGGCTTCTCTCGTGTCCGCCGTGGTCTGCCGTGACGATAACGGTGTAGGTATCTCCAAAGGCTTCGTATACCCGCTTCACATTGTCGATGGCGGCGCTGATGTATCCCAGATAGGCAGGGGACATCCAGCCGTTGTCATGCCCGCCCTTTTCGTCGGTTTCCACCATATAGAGGAACACGAAATCGGGGGCACTTTTTTCCATCCGTTCCAGAGCCAGATCGGTGAGCTTTCCGTCGGTGGCGTCTTCCGCATAGGCATTGAGATACCCGGCGAACTTGAGGGAACCCGGACGAGCCACATCCCGGAGCGGTTCCCAGCCGTAGTACATGGCAGACACACCGCCGGCGGCCGCAACCTGTTCAAACAGCCCGTTCAGGGGACGCACCATGGGGGTATAGGTGTTGGTGCCGATGCCGTGACGGGTGGGGGGCACGCTGTGGAACATGGACATATGACAGGGCAGGGTTACGGAAGGCAGTACGGTTTTTGCAGTGAGGGTATAGGAACCCATCTGCATCATCTGCTGCACAAAGGGATTGCCGCACTGCATCACCCCGTCCGGGCGCATACCGTCGATGGAGATGAGGATGACTTTGTTGTTCATAAGAGACTCCTTTACAGTTCCCTTGATGGAAGGAGATTACTTTTCAATGGCAGCGATTCTGCTCTGTGCAGCCTTCAGTCTGGCAGCGTCGAACTTTTCTCTGCGGTCAAAGGCATAGATACCGTTCTTTTCCTGGTATACGTCGGTGAGCTGGGTGTAGCAGTACGCACACATCTTGGGATGATCCAGCAGAACCTTGGTCAGCCCTTCAAACCGGGTGTAGAATTCTTCCAGGGTCTTGGGTGCTTCGCCATAGCCCCAGGCAGCATTGTGGTCTTCGTCCAGATTCCAGTAGATACCGCCGAATTCGGATACAAAGTAGGGCTGTCCTTCGATGTAGGGCATATCGTCCTTGGGGAAGTTGTACCAGATGGGACCTTCGCCGGAAGCCAGACCGCGATGGTGTTCTTCCAGTTCATCGGACTTCTGGGTGTAGTCGTGTACGTCGTAGATGTCGGTCTGTACGTGTACGTATCCGGAGGAGTCAATGATGGGACGCATGGGATCGATGGCACGGGTAGCGGCATATACGGTGCGGAAGATCTGGAAGTTCCGGCGGATACCGGTTTCGTTGAAGGGACACCAGCCGATGATGGCGGGGTGGTTGTAGTCTCTTTCCAGTTCGGCCAGCCATTCGGGCAGGATGGACAGCAGAGCGGCGGGATTGGATTCGTCCATGCCCCAGTTGGGGAATTCGCCCCACAGCAGGTAGCCTGCCTTATCCGCATGGTACAGCAGACGGGGTTCAAAGACCTTCATGTGCAGTCTGGCACCGTTGAAGCCCACTGCCATGGACATTTCCACGTCCTTCTTCAGGTCTTCATCGGTGGGTGCGGTGTAGATGCCGTCCGGGTAGTAGCCCTGGTCCAGTACCAGTCTCTGGTATACGGGCTTGCCGTTGATTTCCACAGCGTAGCCGTTGATACGAACGTCACGCATACCGAAGTAGCTCTGTACAGTGTCGTCCCCGGCAACTACGGTCAGGTCGTACAGATTGGGTTCACCCACGTTCCACAGCTTGGGTTCGGGAATAGCAATGCGCAGCTTGGCATGCTTGCCCAGAACCTTTGCCTTGCCGCAGGCCACGTGTTCTCCGGCGAAGGACACACAGGCGGTCACTTCGTCAACGGCACAGTACTTGCCTTCCAGCGTAACCAGAATTTCCACTTCTTCCGCCAGTACGTCGGGGGTGATCTTCAGGTTCTTCACGTAGTTGGCAGGAACATATTCCATCCATACAGTCTGCCCGATCCCGGTGCAGCGGGTGTCGTGAC
>JAFZET010000363.1 GCA_017560565.1 Clostridia bacterium
GACTGGAGTTCAGACGTGTGCTCTTCCGATCTTACAGATAAGCCAGCTCTTCCACACCCAGCATATCCCGCACCTTGCCGTAATAGCTGCCCACATGGAGCCCAAGAGGGATGTCTATTTCGTCCTGACGGGCAGCCAGAGCTTTCACGGCATCCGGATTTACCCGTTCCGGCTTCCAGGTCAGCTTATCCTTGTACAGGCTCTCCCAGGCTTCTCTGCCGGTGAGGGTGGTGCCGATGGTCATGGGAATGGAGTCCACGCCGGGATAGGCCCGCTCAATCAGACCGCTGTGATTCCGGTAGGTGTAGCTGCCGTCGGGGAAAGTTTCCAGCCGTTCATAGGCAAAACCGGGGAACAGATCGTGGGCGGCGCCGCACTGACAGGTCCAGCAAAAATCAAAGCCCAGTCTGCCGGAAATGGCGTTGTCAGCCGGGGAACCGTCCCAATAGCCTTTGCGTTCTTCTTCAGTGATGTGTCCTTCCGCCAGCCATTTGTCCAGCAGCTCGGACCAGTATCCGAAGTGGACAACAGGTACATGATCCGCATTCTGATAATGCAGGATCGCATTGGTTCTTTCTCTTGCGTTCATGGAAGTCCTCCGCACATGGTAATTACGATTTTTCTGTACATACATTATACTGTAAAAGCGTTCCGTTTGCAAGAGGATATGCCGGAATGTTCCGTTTTTTGCCGGTTGTTTACAAATCTCTGTAGAATTCCAGTGGAAAGTGTGGTATCATATCTATGCATGGATCCGTTTCCCCACGCATAGAATACAGCAAAAAGGCAAGGGGAGGATCCCGAGATGTATGCAAACGAAAAACCAAACGGACCGGCACGTGTGATTCTGCTGATGCTGGCTTTTGTCTGTGCAGCTGTGACTGCGTTTTCCCTGGGGGACATGCTTCCGGCGGCACGGTATATCCTGACTCCGGCGGATGGGACTGCGGACAGTTTTCTCTCCCGGTTTCTGCCGGAAACGGGATTGTCTGCCGGTCGCACTGCCGTTTTGCTGACCGGCACAGCGGCGGAGATGGGGATCTGGTATCTCGGCGGACTGGGGGTCTGGGCGGGTGCTGTCTTTGTGCTGGCTGCACTCAGCCGTGGAGCCTGTTTCGGTTTTGTACTGTTCCTGATGGCGGGAGAGGGAGCCTCGGTTCTTGCTGGCGGACATCTGTCTGTACTGGCTGGATGGCTGGCAGTGACGGCACTGATGTTCTGCTGCGGCAGTATGCAGACTGTTCCCGTCAAGGGAAAGCAGTTTTTGCAGTGGACGCTGCGGTTTCTTGCCTATGCGGGAGCCGCATTCTGGATCACGCTCCTGTGTGAGCGTTTCCGGGATATAGTCTGACGGGATTGCATATAGAAAAAAAGAAGTAAAAAGGAGCCTGTAAAAATGCCCTACGAAGATAACGAAAGACATACACTGGATGAAATTGAGCAGGCGGAGCAGGAAGAGCTTGCCGCAAAAGCGAAACAGGAAAGCGGCTTCAACCCGTTCCGAAAAACCTACAGCGACGGGGAAGGAGTATCCAAGGACGAAGAACAGATCTGCGACAATCCCAACCTGAAAAACTTTTTCAAGCTGCTGGGACGGAAGCTCAATCCGATTCTGTCGGTGAACCTGATGTCGGTGTTCGGCAATTTCCCCATGATTTTTGCCCTGTTTGCCATCA
>JAFZET010000364.1 GCA_017560565.1 Clostridia bacterium
GCGTATGTACGGGTGATTGGCGTTAATAATCATATTCTTTCTCCTGTGGAAATTCTTTTTTCCATTATATCATATTCATCCGGGAAATCATAGTATGCAGGAAAAATTTCTCACCGTTTCCCTCTTCCGGAAAGTCTGAAAGGAATTGACAAATTCTGCCCGTTGTGATAGAATGCAGGTACAGAAAACAGCAAAGGAGATCTCTCATGGAAAAAGTATTACGCTATGCACTGGTGGGCTGCGGTTCCTTCGGGAATGTGCACCTTTCCACAATGATAAAAATTCCCGGAACGGAAGTGGTGGCTCTATGTGATATTCACCCGGAAAGCTGTCAGCTTCTGAAGGAACGGTATGGGCTTGAAAATGCTTCCTGTTATACCGACTACAGAGAACTGCTGGAAAAGGAAACAGTGGATGTGGTGGCTGTTGTGACCTCCGACAAGGCGCACAGGGATGTCACCATTGCCGCTCTGCGGGCAGGATGCCATGTGATCTGCGAAAAGCCCATGTCCCTGTTCACGGAAGACTGTGCGGAAATGGTACACACGGCGGATGAGATGGGAAAACTTCTGATGGTCGGACAGGTCTGCCGCTGTGCACCGGGATTCGTCAAAGCAAAAGAGCTGGTGGACGCCGGTACCATCGGAGAGCTGTATTACGTGGAAAGCGAATATGCCCACGACTACACCAACATCAAAGGCGTGGACAACTGGCGTGTGGATCCGGACAGAGAACCCATCATCGGTGGTGCCTGTCATGCCATTGACCTGCTCCGCTGGATCGCAGGAGATCCCACGGATACCACGGCGTACAGCAATCACAAGGTTCTGACCGACTGGCCCGTGGACGACACCACCATCGCCATTTTCAAATTCCCCAATCAGGTGATCGGCAAGGTATTCACCTCCATCGGCTGCAAACGGAATTACACCATGCGGACGGTTCTCTACGGGGATAAAGGTACTATCATCGTCAACAACACCGACCCGGAACTGGAACTGTTCCGTCTGCAGCCAAACGGTTCTTCCGCCGGTCAGAAGATTCCCCTGGAAATCAACAACCACAATGTGCAGGCGGAACACGAAATCCTCAGAGATGCCATCCTGAACGGCACGCCTCTTGTGACCACCGGCAGAGAAGGCGCACGTACCGTAGCAGTATGCCGTGCTGTGGTGGAATCTGCGGAATCCGGTGTTCCGGTACAGATCCGGTATCCTGTCTGATTCGTATTGCCTATACCTGCTTTTGCAGAAAATACTTGACAAGTTTCCGGTTTCCGTGTTATAATAAACAGAAACCAGAATCGAATTTTACCGTCCCGGGTTTCCTCTGGGGCGGTATTTCTTTAGAATACGTTAAAGAGAGGACATACAGTATGCGTATCAAATCCGTCAAGGGTACCAACGACTATCTTCCTGAGCAGGTGGCGCTCAGAGAATATATGGAGCAGACCATTCTTACCTGTTACAGAGAAAACGGCTTCCGCCGCATTATGACCCCCGCTCTGGAAGACATTGAAAATCTGGACAAAAGCGACGGCGGTGAAAACCTGAACCTGATCTTCAAGATCATGAAGCGTGGCGAAAAGCTGACCAAGGCTATGGAAACCGGCGACAACCTCAGCGATATGGGTCTGCGCTACGATCTTACCCTGCCTCTGACCAGATATTATTCCGCCAACCGTGCCAAGCTGGAACTTCCTTTCAAGTGCATCCAGATGGACAGAGTATACCGTGCGGAACAGCCCCAGAAAGGTCGTCTGAGAGAATTTATCCAGTGTGACATCGACATCATCGGTGACAACAGCCCCGCCTGCGAAATGGAACTGATCACCGTTACCGCCAAGGCTCTGCAGAGACTGGACATCGGCACCTTTACGGTAAAGATCAATGACAGAAAGGTACTGAATGCGCTTCTGGCCAAGTGTGGTTTTGCCGATGAGGATCTGGCTTCCGTCTGCATCAGCTTTGACAAGCTGGACAAGATCGGCGCAGAGGGCGTGATTGCTGAACTGCAGGAAAAAGAATTTGCCGCAGAAGCCATCGACAGCTTTGCTGCTCTGCTGAACAAGCTGCCTCTGTCCATTGACGATGTGGCGGAAATGATCGGTGCTGACCTGACCGATGGGCTCAGAAGCATCATTGAAAATGCCAGAGCACTCTCCGACGGCGGCTATACCATTGAGTTTGATATTTCTCTGGTACGCGGTCAGGGGTACTATACCGGTACTGTATTTGAAATCAAGAGCGATAAATTCCGGGGTTCCGTAGCCGGCGGCGGCAGATACGACAATCTGATCGGCAAGTTCGTGGGAGAAAATGTAGCTGCCTGCGGCTTCTCCATCGGTTTTGAACGGATCTTCGGTATTCTGTCCGACATGAACCGCTCCGCTTCCCTGCGCAAGAAGATCGCATTCATTTATGAATCCGATTATGCGGATGTGTATCCCAGGGCGGAAGCTCTGCGGGGTGAATTTGATGTTTCCCTGTTCCGCCGTCCCAGGAAGATGAAGGGTTTCCTGGATCGTCTGGAAGCATCCGGATTTGCGGGCTTTATCACCGAAAACGGTGAAGGTATCGAATACTTCGGCTGATGCCGTAAAAAAATGCTCTCGTAAACAATGTACGGGAGCATTTCTTTTTATTTCCGGTAATTTTTCAGTTTGGCATAGCCGCATCTCTGACAGAGCGGTTCTGTGATCTGTCGGGTTTCAAAGGATCGCTTCAGTGAGGCGGCACGGGGAGAGGCAAGGATTTCCGCCAAGGATGTTTCAAACAGATTGCCCAGATTCACAGCTCCCTCGGCATCCAGACAGCAGGGCACCACCGTACCGTCCGCCAGCACGCCGATCTGATCCCGCAGCCCATAGCAGGAGTGGGTTGTGCTGACCGGTTCTGTTTCTGTATCCGGCCAGTCGAATTTTTCACCCCATTCCAAGAATACTCTGTCACGGATCTTATACCCGCTGTAGATTTCTTTCCATGCACCGCCATCGTCGGTGTCATAATACGTATGCATTTGCCGCAGGATCACATCGTTCTCCGCAGAGGCTCCGCCGAGGTTCCACAGACGCATCACCGAGATGATCCCCTTTTCAGCCGCCCGTTCACAGAAACGGAAGCAGTCTGTAAGATACGCCTCCAGCGGCATTCCCATTCGGTTAGCTTCGTAGGCATGGAGGGAAATGCTGACCTTATGCAGTGCCGGGGCGTCCAGAAGGATCTCCTCCCGTGCGGACAGCAGGGTTCCGTTGGTGGTCAGGATCACACGGAACCCCATATCATGGGCAATGGCGAGAAACTCCCCCAGCTTCGGGTGCAGAAGCGGTTCGCCCATGAGATGAAAATAGAGATAGTCCGCAAAGCCTCTCAGCTGTCCGGCGGCATGGGTGAACTCTTCCCTGCTTAAATACCGGATGGGGCGTCTGGTACCATGGCAGAAGCTGCAGGAAAGGTTGCAGGCGTTGGTAATTTCCAGAAAAGCTTTGTTCGGCATGGCATTCAGCGGATCAGACCGGCTTCCTTCCATTCTTTTTCTGCCTGTGCAAAATCTTCTTCGGTGGGCATGAAATCCGGATGGCTGCAGCAGGCCATGGATGCATCGCCGTTATCATCCGGGAAAGGCGAGTCGTTGTCGTTTTCCCACAGTTTCCGCTCTTCTTCGTTCCGGAAATCGGGAATTTTATATTCCTTACCGCCGTTCTGGGAGCTGCGCAAGGCAAGAATGGCAGTGGCGGACATGGAAACGGCACGATATACGGTAAAGAAGGGTTCGATATCTTCGTTTATATATTTGAGGAAGTGATATGCCACCCAAAAATCGCCGCCGCCGTGTCCTGCATTGCCGGGCATAGCGTTCATTTCATCGTCTTCATACCATCTGGCGGGAACGATCTGCACTTCCGGCTCGCCTTCGGGTACATTCCAGCCATTGTACTGAATCCGCACTTCACCAAGAGTACCTCTGACGTTTTCCATATTTCCCTTTTCGGAACAGATCCGGTACCAGTTGCCGTGACCGCCCCAGGCAGCGCAGCCGGTGACACGGGCAAGAGAGCCGTCTTCCATTTCGCAGAGCATGATGGCGGCAAGGTCTCCCACCCGACAGGCGGTCCCCTTCAGGGTTTCCGGCGCAAAGACGCATTTGCAGTTGACGGATTTCAGGCTGTTACCGGTGATAAACAGGATGGGAGCCAGGGCATGGGTCAGATAATAAGAGCGGGGGAGCCAGTTCCGCCAGTGGAGCTTCCCGGGAGAGAGCATATTTTTATCGTGAGGGGTAACGGGATGGTTATATTCCCCTTCGCAGTAGAGAGCCTTTCCGAAATTGCCCGTCTCATAGCGGCGCTTCATTTCCATATTGCAGGCAAAGAAAGGATAGTTTTCCGCCAGCATATATTTGCATCCGGTCTTTTCCACAGTGCGGCAAAGGGCTACGCATTCCGCCATAGTCAAAGCGGGGGTGCATTCGCTGAGCACATGGATCCCCTTTTCCATAGCACGGATAGCAAAGGGTACGTGTTCGCAGAAATAGTTGCAGAGCACAACAGCATCGAACAGACCGCTTTCGATAAAATCATCGAAGTTGTCAAACACGGCAATGGTTTCATCCAGAATGCCCTTTACATTTTCCAGTGATCTGGGGTTGAAGTCGCAGACAGCTGTCAGCACAGAACCGTCCAGATTTTTGAACAGACCGGCGTAGGTAGCACCCCGCAGAGTTCCCATGACGCCTATACGTGTGATCTTCTTTTCCATTTTATCCTCTCCTTCTCTGTCCACGGACAGTATCGTATTTATGCTTTATACTGCAGGAATACATAGCCACGCTTTTTGCCCAGCCTGATCTGCAGACCGTTTTCTGTTTTCTTTACCTCCGCCTCTGTATTGCTGTGCAGAATCGTCCATCCGTCATTGCACGGCAGAGCAAAAGTGTATGTATCTTCTTCGGTAATTCCGCGGAAGATCGTTACATACCCTGTCTCTGCACCGTTCCAGTGAAAACCGCTCCAGCCGATGCCGTTTGGCAGCTCTCCGATGGGCTCCACAGGCATCTCCGCCATGTTCTCTCTGTGGGCACGGTATACTGTAATGATCCGCCGCAAGGCTTCGGTATCTTCTGCGGTAAGATGCTGCATTTCCATCCAGATCAGGGGATTTGCCGCCATCACGGAAGCAAAACACCAGTCGATATCGTAAGTATCGGGGGCAAGGGGGTCATCACCGTACTTGTCGGTATTCCGGCGGGGGTTAAGGACTTCAAACTGGAATTTCTTTGCAGGAATATATCTGCTCAGCTGCCACAGATTCCGCAGGGTCCGGTGAGGATAGTAATTTCCCCAGTCGGTATATCGGTTTTCCACAAACAGGGTTCCGTAGGGAATACCGCAGAAATACCCCAGCCGTTCATCGTTGGTAATGTCCAGATTGAACTGCAGTTTGCCATCCCGCAGTTTGCTGATAGCGTCCAGCATGGCAATGTAGTTCTTTTCGCAGAGCTCACTGCGCAGTACCACGCCGTCCAGCTTGATATATTTTGCGCCGTGTTCCTCGGTCAGTGTGCGGATTACTTCCACATCCTTCTGCCAGTTTGAAAAATCATCTGCGGAGTCCGGGGCAAACCAAAATCCCATATCGATACCCAGTTCTTCCGCTTTCTGCAGGATCACATCCGTACCGCCGGGGAATTTCGCCGGATCCAGCACCCAGAAATCCTTGTCGTAATCCCAGAATCCTTCGAACACGCCGCTTTTTTCCTTGGTGGCGTAAGCGGAGTTGGAGGAGATCCCTTTCTGCCAGCCGTCGTCCAGCTGCACGATATCCACACCCAGATGATGGGCACAGTCCAGTTCCCGCAGAACGAATTCTTCCTTCATGGCGGCGTCCCGGCTGCGATCCCCCCAGGTGTTGGACATGATAAAATTCACTTCCGGCTTGACGCACAGTGAACCGTACAGTTTTTTATAGAGATCATACAATTCGGACGGTTTGCCCACACCGTATGCGGCACCGTAACCGCATTCCTTCAGCATAATGTTGCCGCTGTAATCCATATACAGATCGCCATCCGGGGCACGGCGCACGGCACTGTCCGGACAGGGAGAATGCTTAACGATCAGAAGTCCGCTGTCCTTTACATAATCATCGAACAGGAACATATTGCCTTTGGCTTTGTGTACCTTATAGCACTGGTGTACAGATTCTCTTACCAGTGCATCAAAATGGTCGGTTCTGTCCACCAACTCCACAGAAGTCAGCTGGACATGAGGGGAAGACCGTCTGAAGTTACGTCCGTCCGGATGACAGTCCGTACAGAGAAACGGGAGCTCCGGATAGAAATACCAGCTTTCGCTTCCATTTTCGTACTGCAGAACCAGCCGCATAAAAGGTGCGCTCCGTCCGCCGTTGTCATCGGTTTCCAGTGTCACACCCAGAATTGTATCCGACTGGACAAAGTGCCATATACTCTCTTTATTCTGCAGAAGTCCCTTGTTTCCGTTCACTTCCGCCCGGAATGCAGGCATTTCCATCCGCAGAACACCATCGGAAAAGTCAATGAAAACGCCGTCCTGTTTATAAATCTGCATGGTTTTGTCTCCTTCACCGGTCCTCTTGTTTTGTGCTTTTCTGTATTGTACACCACTCTGTCACCTTTTGTCAAGGCATTTCCATACTTCTGCCTGTCCGCTCTTCTTTTACGGATTTCTGTGAAATCATTTGACTTTTCCCTTCTGCTGTATTATAATAAAGGTGTATCTTTTATCAGACGGGAGCCTGTCACCTATGCAGATTTTTTATTCCCTTTTACAGTATATTTTCCTCTTTGTTCTTCTGATGGTGCCCGGTTTTATTATGGGGCGCAGAGGCAGGATCTTTGATGAGGGATCCGGTGTACTGACCAATATGCTCACTGACCTTGCCATGCCGTTTCTGGTATTCTCCAAACTGCTGAAAATGGATGTGAGTACCCTTCGCCTTTCCTCTGTACTCTGCTGTTTTCTGCTTCCACTGGCATCCATCGTGGGGATCCTGCTCCTTTCCGCACTGATTTTTCCGAAAAAAGAGGATCGCAGCCGGTATCCCGTGAACCGCTTCTGCAGTATGATGCCCAACTGCGGTTTTATCGGTATTCCTCTGGCGGCTGCCATTTTCCCCGATACACCTGAAGTGGTTCTGTATGTATCCGTAGTCAATGTGCTTTGCACCTATCTGCTTCTGTCTCTGGGTACATACGTGCTTTCAGAAGACAAAAGGGAGATCCAGCCTAAAAAACTGATATTCCACCCGGTTCTGGCTGCCATCGTGATGGGGCTGCTCTGTGCCCGTCTGCCCGGTGGTATGGTGGATTTTATCGAGGATTATGCTGTGATGCTGGCGCAGCTTTCCACGCCTGTTTCCATGCTGGTACTGGGATACCGCCTTTCCCGTCTGCCCATCTCCGGTATTCTGAAGAATAAGGAAATGGTGATGACCATTGGCATGAAGCTGGTGGGTATGCCGCTTCTGACCATTGCACTTCTGCTTCTCCTGCAGGTATGCCGCTTCCCGCTGAATGAAAATCTGATTATGGCGATGCTGATTTCCACCGCCGTATCTACCGCAGGTTCCGCACCGGCTCTGGCACAGCGGTATTCCCTGGATGCAGAACATGCCGCCGCCTGTACCATCGGTACCACGGTATGCAGTGTAGCTACCATTCCGCTCATGTATCTGCTGGTACACGCACTTTTCTGAGATTTTGAACAATTCTAAACTATTATTTCGTGAGGTACACTATGACAAAGGAACTGGCAAAGAAAAAAGCCAAAGATCTGGTCAGTCAGATGACTGTGGAGGAAAAGATCTCCCAGCTGCTTTACAATTCTCCCGCCATTGAACGGCTGGGAATCCACGATTACAACTGGTGGAACGAAGCATCTCACGGAGTTGCCCGTTCCGGCATGGCTACGGTTTTCCCTCATGCCATTGCCCTGGCCGCCACCTTTGATCCCGTTCTGCTGGGCAAAGTGGGTGAAGCCGTGTCCACAGAAGCCAGAGCCAAGTACAACAACAGTGTGCTCCACGGCGACCGGGACATTTACAAAGGGCTGACCTACTGGACACCCAACATCAATATTTTCAGGGATCCCCGCTGGGGCAGAGGGCAGGAAACCTTTGGCGAAGACCCCTATCTGACCGCTTCCATGGGTGTGGAATACATCGGCGGACTGCAGGGGGATGGGGAATTTCTCAAATCCGCCGCCTGTGCCAAGCATTTTGCCGTACATTCCGGTCCGGAAAACGGACGTCATTCCTTCAATTCCGTAGTGGATGATCATGACCTGTGGGAAACCTATCTGCCTGCTTTTGAATGGACGGTAAAAGCAGGGGTTGCCGGGGTGATGGGCGCCTACAACCGGACGAATGGGGAGCCCTGCTGTGGTCATCCCATGCTGATCCATGAAATTCTCAGAGAGCAGTGGAACTTTGACGGCTACTTTGTTTCCGATTGCGGTGCCATCACGGATATCTGCAACTATCACCACTTCACCGACACCATGGCGGAAGCAGCGGCGTATGCGCTGAAGGGCGGATGTAATCTGAACTGCGGCGGTGCGTATCTCCATCTGATGGATGCGTATGAACAGGATCTGATCACGGAAGAAGACATCACAGCGGCGGCGGAAAAGGTATATGAAATCCGTGTACTGCTGGGCGAATTTGAAGAAGAAAGACCCTACGCCGATATTCCCTTCTCCAAACTGGACTGTCGGGAACACCGGGAACTGAATCTGAAAGCGGCGGAAGAATGCATGGTTCTGCTGAAAAATGACAGATATTTGCCGTTGGATGTACATACGGATAAGACCATTGCCGTGATCGGTCCCAACGCCATGTCCGTAGTGGCACTGGAAGGCAACTACAACGGGCTGGCATCCGAATACATCACCCCTGCGGACGGTATGCGCCGGGTCTTCACCAATGCGGAAATCCGGGCTGCCAAGGGATGCAACATCTGGGTGGACAACCGGAACGACTGCACCGGCTTCACCAACATGATCAGCGAAGGGATTGCTTACGCTGCCGAAGCTGATGTGACCGTGCTCTGTCTGGGGCTGGACTGTCACATTGAAGGCGAAGAAACCGGTATGCATAACGAGTATTTTGAAAACGGCGATAAGAAGCTGCTGGCTCTGCCCAAGACACAGATGGATCTGGCAGAAGCGGTATGCGATGTATGTGAAAACGTGATCGTACTGGTTCTAGCGGGCAGTGCAGTGGATCTGGGCGAAAAGCTGACAACCCATGCCAAAGCCATCATTCACGGCTGGTATCCCGGTGCGGTGGGCGGTCTTGCGGCGGCACGACTGATCGGCGGGCTCTATTCCCCCAGCGGCAGGCTTCCCGTCACCTTCTATCGTTCCATGGACGATCTGCCGGACTACAACAGCTACGACATGACAGGGCGCACTTACCGGTATTTTAACGGTGATGTGCTGTATCCCTTCGGTTACGGGCTGTCCTACACCACTTTCCGGTATGGAGATGCCGCACTGACAGCGGAAACGGAAGACACACTGGAGATTACCGTAACTCTGGAAAACACGGGCACCATGGACGGCATGGAAAAGATACAGGTTTATGCTTCCTTTACGGATTCCCGCACCAGAACGCCTATCCGGCAGCTTTGCGGTCTGCAGGCGGTTTCTCTGGCAGCCGGAGAAAAGGCTGTTATTACGTTGACTGTACACAAATACTGGCTGAAAGCAGTACTGGCGGACGGCACCAGAACTACACCGGACGGAAAGATCACACTGACCATCGGCGGTCATCAGCCAGATGCCCGCAGTGCGGTACTGTGCGTTGACAATGTAGTGATGCTGGAACTGTAAATTAGAAAAAAAGAGCGGCATACCCTCTCCTGCGCTGAGAGGATATGCCGTTTTTTTGCAGGATTCGAGGCTTTTGACAGAGAAATCGTATTGATACCTGTATTTTCACTGGAAATTGTTAAAAACAAAAATCCGCATTCCTGAGAATACGGATCTTGTTTGCCTGGGGTAGCAGGATTCGGACCTGCGAATGCAGCAGTCAAAGTGCTGTGTCTTACCGCTTGACGATACCCCAATGTACCATGGTATTATACCACAGAAACCGGGGTTTGTCAAGTATTTTTCCTCTCGAAATTCTTATCCCAGCGTGATCTTCCGCAGAGTGGTTTTGTTCAGGCAGCCGCCCTCCGGTGTGCCGCCGCTGCAGTAGGACATAAGCACGGTCTTTTCGTCCAGGAAATACATGGCGGGATAACAGAAGCCGCGGGTGGGGTCATCCTCCAGCACCACAGGCGCACCAAAGCGCACACCGTCATCGGATTCCGCCATCACCAGGGGATTTCTGCCGCCGGTCCACACGGGAGATTTCGGACGCAGAATATACTCCGGCGTGGGATTCCACACGGCATAATACTTCCCGCTGTATGGATTTTTCTTGATCAGCATGGGAGAGGCTGGAGAGGTGAAGCGGGAGGGCTGAGGGTTGAACCAGTGCTCACCGCCATCGATAGAAACCGATTCATACTGAACCATCCGGTCTGTACGGGCATAGCTGTACAGTACGCCGGGATGCAGTTCGATCAGTCCCGGCTCCTGCAGACCGGTACCGGAATAGCTGTCTGCCAGATGGAGCATGGGCCAGCTCAGGTTCCATGTAAAACCGTCATCACGGGAGACGAAGAAAACCACGGAAGCTCTGCCGTCATACTGTTCCTTTCCATCGGGCATATAGTTGATGGAGGAGGGATGCTTGGCGGCAGGCACCACCCATGTGCCGTCGGACAGGCGGGCTACACGGTCGTTATTGATGACATAGTA
>JAFZET010000365.1 GCA_017560565.1 Clostridia bacterium
AAATACAGGGAAATTTTGCTACTTCTTCAAGATTATCGGGAGTAAGGTTATAATACTTCTGCTTATATTCTGGGGAAATATACTCGCATAAACAACGTTCTTTCGGAAAAAATGCGGGACTCTTATCCCAGAAGGTATCATTACCTACAACGAATAAGTTAATCATTATCATTCTCCCTTACAGATCATGAATATCTATTTGTTATATATAGTATATCACAGCTTTACCATATAGACAATAGGTAAGTTACTTTCTATGTACCCTTGCAACCTAACACGAATTCTGCTATAATACAGACAACCAAAGTTCATTGACAATTTCATAGCAGTTCGTGTTTTCTGAGACAGAAAGGAAAACACAAATGAAAAGAGTTTACACACTGTACCGAGTATCTACCGCCAAGCAGGTGGACGTAAACCGGGATGACATCCCCATGCAGCGGATCGCCTGCCATGAATTTTCCGACAGACAGCCGGACTGGGAAATCCTCCGGGAATTTGAGGAAAAGGGTATCTCCGGTTTCAAGGTATCCGCAGAAAAACGGGATGCCATCCAGGATCTGAAGGAAGCGGCACTGGCACGTGAATTTGATGTGCTGTTGGTGTTCATGTTCGACCGTCTTGGACGCATTGAGAACGAAACGCCCTTTGTCCTGCAGTGGTTTGCCGAGCATGAAATCGAAGTCTGGTCTGTCAACGAAGGGCAGCAGAAGTTTGAGAACCATGTGGACAAGCTGATGAACTACATCCGGTTCTGGCAGGCTTCCGGGGAATCCGAAAAGACTTCCATCCGGGTGAAAACCAGACTGAATCAGATGACGGAAGAAGGACTGTATACCGGCGGTGCTGTACCGTATGGGTACACACTGGTGAAGAACGGACGGCTGAACAAGAAGGGACAGGAAATGCGTGACCTTGCTGTGGATGTGACGGAAGCGGATCTTGTGAGAAGAATCTTCCGGATGACGATATCGGAAGGATACGGATCCTATCAGATTGCTTCTATATTAAATAAGGAAGGATTTCGTACACACGGTGGTGCAGAGTTCCAGAGTAACCACATCCTGCGGATTCTGAAGAACAGTATCTACTGCGGTTTTCTGAAAAACGGAGAAGCTACATCTGACCGGATCGAATCCCTGCGGATTATCGACGATCATGATTTTGCCATGGCACAGGAGATCCTTCGCCAACGGGCACACAAGAGTGATGAAAAGCGTACTATTGCGCTGCATAATAAAGGAAAGGCTCTATTGAGTGGCAATATATTCTGCGCTCATTGCGGATGCCGGTTGACAACCAGCCGATATGTAGAAGAGTACCGCAAACAGGATGGCACAGAGGTGTGTACGGAATATGTTAGATACATCTGCCACCACCGAAGCCGCAGATTGAACGACTGTGATGGTGCCACTACCTACAACGCTGAGAAGATTGATACAGCCGTGATGGATGTCATGAGAAATCTGTTTGCAAAAATCGCAGGTTGTCCACAGGAAGAAAAAATCCGATCCGCATACAAAAAGATGATGGCGGAAAACCATCACCTGCAGCAGAAAACGGAAGTGGAACTGGAGAAGAACCGGAAACAGCTTGAAAAGCTGCGGCTGGAAATCGGGAAGGTTCTGGAAGGGAACAGCATCTATTCTGAGGAAGACCTTGCGGCGGCGTTGAATACGGTAAAATCCAAAATCACCGAGGGTGAAACGATTCTGGAAAAACTTCAGGATGAAGATGCCCAGAAAAAAGCCATGTGCGACAATATGATTCCGGCGTACCAGCAGTTCCGAAGCTGGGCGGAGGAATTTGAGAATGCGTCCCTTGAGACAAAGAAAATGATTGCCTGCCAGCTGTTCACGCGGGTGGAAATCGGAAAAGGGTACAAGGTACATATCGAGCTGAACATGACCTACAGGCAGTTTCTGGAGGATTGGTGTTCGGGAACAGTGATCGAAGCGATTGCGGGGTAAGCTCTATCGGACTGCTATGGATGGAAATATGAATTTGTGTTTTTATTAGACTATACCGCTTGCGCCAGAGCACCTGACTGTTAATCAGGGTGTCACTGGTTCGAGTCCAGTTGGGGGAGTGAAA
>JAFZET010000366.1 GCA_017560565.1 Clostridia bacterium
CCTTCATTTGCTCTGCTCCTTTCCGAAAATCATTTCATAATCAGATGCCTGACGGCGAAGACGTTCGTATTCTGCGCCAAGCATTTCCTTGCCTTTTTCTGTGATAATGTAGCTTTTCCGGCGACCTTCTGCTTTCGTTTCCACGATGATTTCTTCTTCCACGAACTGCTCCAGCAGATCATACAGTGTTCCCGAACCGACATTGACTCTGCCGTCGGTCATTTTACGAACTGTTTCCAGAATGTCCATTCCGCGGCACTCCTCTTTCATGCACAGAAGAATGTAAAACATCTGCTCGGTCAGCGTTTTGAATTTGGCTCTCGCCATAGCTGCACCTCCGTTTCTCGAATATCGAGTTTCTGTAATATAATTATAATCTCGATTATCGAGTTTGTCAATGGGTTCCGTGAGATATTCAAAAATCGTTTACACAATCGGTTTACAGATGACCACAATATGTGGTATCATATTATAGAGAAAATATTTCAGGAATATTTTTCACTTTCCATGCAATGAAACCGCATTTTTTGCGAGATATATAGTTGAAGAGCTCTTACGACTACAACAGAGGAGGTGCCTGACATGGGACGAGCGAACGATAGGCATACATGCCTGCCGGATGACCGGATCGTTGAACTGTATTGGCAAAGGTCTGAGTCTGCCATCCACGAAACTGCAGACAAGTACGGCGATTACTGCCACTACATAGCGTACAACATCCTCTATAACCGCGAAGATGCCGAGGAAAGCGTGAACGATACCTGGCTTGACGCATGGAACAATATGCCGCCGCACAAGCCGTCGATTCTGTCCACATTCCTCGGGAAGATCACACGCCGCATTTCCATTGACCGCTGGCGCAAAAAGCACGCAGGAAAGCGCGGCGGCGGTGAGATGGATCTGGTTCTGGATGAGCTGGAGGACTGCGTATCCGATCCCACGGACGTGGAGATGGTCATCGAACAGCAGGAGATGGCGCGGGTGATCCGTGAATTTCTGGATGGACTTGGAGAAACGGAACGCCGCATATTCCTCAGACGGTATTGGTATATGGATTCTATTGCCGGTATCGCGCTGGAATTTGACTTTACCGAGAGCAAAACCGCTTCCATGCTGCACCGCACCCGGGGGAAACTGCGTGATAAACTGGAAAGTGAGGGGTATTTATGAAGAAAGAACAAATCGTTGATATGATCGGCGAAGCGCCCGATGAATACGTCAAGGATGCAAAGGAATATAAGAAAAAGCGCCGCATCCCCCGTTGGTCGAAGTGGATGGGCGGTATTGCGGCGGTACTGGCGATTGTAATATTTGTGAACAACATGCCATCCATTCCGCTGGTGATTTCTGCAAAGGCGATCAGTACAGCATCGGAGCCACGTATCATGTCAAGACCGGGCAGGGAAAGTTCTGCGGGTGAATACGATGCATGGTTCGCAGAACGGGATGCACGAAAGGCATTGGCAGAAGCTGCCCGTCCCTCCATTGCCGATTTTGCCGGACTTGTTTCGGGTGAAGTTCTCTCCGGTGTGGATGAAACCAACCGTGTATGGTCGCCGATCAACGCCTA
>JAFZET010000367.1 GCA_017560565.1 Clostridia bacterium
TACCGGATACAATTATATCATACTTCTCCCGTTTTTTCACTGTCCAGTGCATGGGGTATTCGTAATTTCCTACTGTCCATAATATTGGGATGTCTGTAAGAATTTTCCCATGCTACTGTCCAATTTACGGGGTACAGTATAATTTTACCAAAATGGCACATATCCTACACCTTTTGTGCCATTAAAATATTGACAAAAAAGTGGATTGGTGATATAATATTATGTGTATAATTATCTAAATAATATCGGGATGATCCGAGTCATTTTACAGGTTTTATGCACGGCACAAAAGGTGTACCTTCCGTGCCATTAAATACCTGCGCCAACAGAATCACACGAATCACCCCGAATCCAATTGCCGTAAGCGAGGTGGCTTGTGTGATTTCTTTATTTTCTCATAATGAAACCGCATATGAAGCCGCCGAAGAAATGCTCGCGGAAACCGGAAAAGCCGCAATCATACACCCCACGGGAACGGGCAAATCCTTCATCGGATTCAAACTGTGCGAAACCCACGCGGATGAAACTGTCTGCTGGTTGTCCCCGTCCTCGTATATTTTTGAAACGCAGATTGAAAATCTGAAAAAAGTCACCGGCGGATATGTGCCGGAAAACATCACGTTTTTTACCTACGCCAAGCTGATGCTGCTTGGAACAGAAATTATGAGAAGGCAAAAGTTTTCTTTGATGAAAACGGACATTTGAACGTATCTTCAAGGGACAATGTTCCGCTGTATGCCTGGGTTCATAAACAACGAACTGCTTATCGTGAAAATGCACTTTCTTCCGGGCAGATTGAAAAACTGAATGAAATCGGTATGATCTGGACATTGGACGACCCGTGGGAAGACGGGTATGCGCATGCTCTGGAATATTATAAAGAACATGGCGACCTTGCACCGACGGGGAGTTATGTGTGCCGGGACGGTTTTCGTCTCGGAAAATGGTTAAAAACTCAGAGAAGCCAGTATAACCAATCGGTGCGGTATGTCATCATCACGGAAGAACAGATTCGCCGCCTGGAAGCAATCGGCATGGTGTGGAACCTGAACGATGAGCTGTGGCTGAAGAATTACCGATTTGCGAAAGACTTCTATGAACAGCATGGGCACCTGAACGTGCCGAGAGAGCATAAAAACAAGATCAATTTTGACCTGAACGACTGGTTTCACCAGCAGAGAGAAGCGTATCGAAAGAATACCCTTTCGGATGAGCGCAGACAGCTGCTGAATGAGATCAATTTTGACTGGCTCAAGCCGACCGAGCGGCTGTGGGAAACACATTATGCATCTGCACGGACGTATTTTGCGGCGAACGGACATCTGGCAATTCCGGTAACGTACCGTGACAAAGCAGGACTATGGCTTGGCCGCTGGGTTGTGTCGCAGAGAAAGAATAAAGCAAAACTGACGGAGTCGCAGGTACAGCGGCTGAATGACATTGGGATGGAGTGGTGAACCTTCCTCCCGTAAATTAATGGAATGGAAGTGACATCAATGTATGACCATATATTTTTATCCAGTCCCCATATGTCAGATGAAGGCTGTGAACTGGAACACATCCACGATGCGTTCCGCAAAAACTGGATTGCACCGCTGGGTGAAAACGTAAACGAATTTGAAAAATCCATGAAGACCTACATCGGTGCGGAAAACGCCGTTGCATTGTCTGCCGGAACTGCTGCCTTGCATCTTTCGCTGATCTGTGCAGGCGTCGGTAGAGGGGATAAAGTCTTCTGTCAGGATTTGACTTTTTCAGCCTCGGCCAATCCGATCACTTATGTAGGTGCGGAGCCTGTTTTTATCGACAGCGAAAGCGATACATGGAATATGGATCCAGCGGCACTCCGCAAAGCAATCGAACTTTACGGAATCCCCAAAGCCGTGGTTGTCGTTCATCTTTACGGCAATCCCGCGAAAATGAAGGAAATCTGTGAAGTCTGCGATACATACGGTATCACGCTGATCGAGGACGCGGCAGAAGCTCTCGGCAGTGAATATCACGGCAAAAAATGCGGAACTTTCGGAGAATACGGGATTCTCTCCTTCAACGGTAACAAGATCATCACGACTTCCGGCGGAGGAATGCTGTTGTGTAAAGACGAAGCTGATGCTAAACACGCATTGAAGTTGGCGACACAAGCGAGAGAACCGTTCCCATGGTATCAGCATGAGGAGATCGGATACAATTACCGCATGAGTAATATCTGTGCAGGTATCGGTCGCGGACAGATGAAAGTTCTTGAGGAACGAGTAAGACAAAAACAGACGATTTACCAAAGATATAAAGA
>JAFZET010000368.1 GCA_017560565.1 Clostridia bacterium
AACGCGGCGGCGCTGGCGAACAAGCTGTCGCAGATGGCAAACGGCGCAGTCTACGGCGAGGACAAGCGGGTATTCCCAATCCATGACCGAAAACTGGATGCCCTCGAAGACCTCATCGAAGCCGCCAACGGGAAGCCGGTGCTTGTGGCGTACTGGTTCAAGCATGACCTTGAGCGGATACAGAAACGGTTCAACGTCCGGGAAATCAAGACCTCCCGTGACATCACCGACTGGAACAGCGGCAAAATCCCTGTGGCAGTCATCCATCCCGCGTCAGCCGGACATGGTCTGAACCTGCAGGCTGGAGGATCAACCCTCATCTGGTTCGGTCTGACATGGAGCCTTGAACTGTATCAGCAGACCAACGCCCGGCTGTGGCGGCAGGGACAGAAATCTGAGACCGTGGTCATTCATCACATCATCGCAGAAAACACCATCGACGAGCGAATCATGAATGCTCTCCGCAAAAAAGACAAAACCCAGTCCGCACTCATTGATGCGGTCAAAGCGAACTTGGAGGTAACAAAATGACAGCAAAAGAATATCTCGGGCAGGCATATCGCCTTGATCAGCGGATAAACTCCAAACTGGAACAGGTCATGTCCCTGCGTGACCTTGCGACTAAAGCAACGTCCACCCTCTCCGATGTCGCACCGAGCGGCACGCGGAACGTGCATCGGATGGAAGATATCATTGTGAAGATCGTTGATCTGGAGAACGAGATCAACCGTGACATCGACAACCTCGTGGATCTGAAGCGGGAGATGGTGTCGGTGATCAAAGCGGTGACCGATCCCGAACTTCAGACACTTCTGGAACTGCGGTATCTCTGTTTCAAGTCTTGGGAACAGATAGCTGTTGAAATGGAATACAGCATCCAGCACATCTTCCGTCTGCACGATAAATCAATCAAAGAAATCGTACTTCCGTCTGAAAGATGAGAGTAAATGTGATTGAATGAGAGTTGGAAATGTGGTATAATAGTATCATGAAAAACTGAAACGAAAGCCATCACGGGAGAAATCCTGCGATGGCTTTTGTCGTCCCTGAAGGAGAAACGATGCCTACGAAACCCAAGCGTCCCTGCTCCCACCCCGGCTGTCCAAAGCTGACCGCCGGACGGTTCTGTGAAGAACACGCCAAGGAAGAAGCAAAACGCTACGAAAAATACGATCGTGATCCCGCTGTCCGCAGACGATACGGCAGAGCGTGGAAACGTATCCGTGACCGATATGCGGCGGCGCATCCGCTTTGCGAACTGTGTCAGAAGAACGGACAGCTGATCCCGACTGAGGAGATACACCACAAGATTCCGCTGTCCGAAGGCGGTACGCACAACGAAGAGAACCTTATCGCTTTGTGTAAATCCTGTCACGCGAGACTCCATGCCGAGCGCGGTGACCGATGGCACAATCATAAATGAGGTTTTGCACCAAATCGTAAGCAAAACCTCGACCGGTAGGGGGATCAAAATCTCTGCAGCTTTCATGAAGTGCAACGGGCGTGGGGTCGCGTGTGCATTTTCGCATATTCAAAGGGGGTATATACCCCACTTTCACAGAAGGAGGAAAAACTGTGGCTAAAGACGGTACCAATCGCGGCGGTGCCCGTGTGGGTGCCGGTGCAAAAAAGAAGCCTCTCGCCGACAAAATCGCAGAAGGAAATCCCGGCAGACGGAAGCTGACTGTCATCGACTTTGACAACACTGCCGATCTGGAAGGTCAGCCCATGCCGAAGCCGTCCGCCATGCTTTCCGCAACACAAAAGGACGGCAAAACGCTGATTGCGGCCGATATCTACGAAACCACATGGAACTGGCTGGCCGAGAGAAAGTGTACATCCATGATCTCACCGCAGCTTCTGGAACGGTATGCCATGAGTGCGGCACGATGGATTCAGTGCGAAGAAGCCGTGACGGAATTCGGTTTTCTCGCAAAGCATCCCACCACGGGCAATGCGATCCAGAGTCCCTACGTGGCGATGAGCCAGAACTTTATGTCACAGACCAACCGACTGTGGATGGAAATTTTCCAGATCGTCAAAGAGAACTGCTCCGGCGAATATGGCGGTGCTTCTCCACAGGATGATGTGATGGAACGATTGCTGGAAGCAAGGAAAGGAAATATATAATGTTTGAAAAAGTAAACCCGTCCCACCCGGACAAGATTGCCGACCGCATTGCCGGTGCGCTGGTGGATATGGCATATGAAAAAGTGCGCGATCCCCGCATTGCTGTGGAGGTGCTGATCGGTCACGGTGTGTGCCATATTATTGCGGAGACGTCCGTACATCTGCCGATCGAGGATGTCGCCGCCGCTGTACACCGTATTGCGGGTGAGAACTTCGCTTTGGATTACGTTGAAACCGCGCAGGACCGGCATCTTGCCGATAATCAGCAGAACGGATTCCGCTGCGGAGACAACGGTATCTTCAAGGGGACTCCCGTCACCGAGGAGCAGAAACACCTCTCG
>JAFZET010000369.1 GCA_017560565.1 Clostridia bacterium
AAGAACTTGCCGATATCTCCTGCATGACAAAGCTGATTCCTGCCCTGACGGACAGAGGATACAGTACCGCTTTTCTGGACAAGCTGTTCTATGAAAATGCCGTATCTTTCCTGACCCGCTGACTCCTCTAAATTACAAATACCTTACAAGAAAAGAGATTATTTATATGAGCTCCATGAAATACTACAGCACCCGTGATAACGCAGCTGCCAAAGACTGTGTAACCGCAGCGGAAGCCATCAAGAAAGGGCTGGCACCGGACGGCGGTCTGTATGTGCCCGCAGGTGTTCCCCAGCTGACCCATGGCGATATGGATGCCCTGTGCGGCATGACCTACGCCCAGCGTGCCTCCTACATTCTTTCCATGTATCTGGACGACTATGACAAGGACACTCTTGCTGCCGACTGTGCCGCCGCTTACGGTGAAGATCGTTTCCCCGGCGGTGCCGCTCCCATTCACAAGATCGACGATACCGATTATTCCCTGGAGCTGTGGCACGGTCCCACCTCCGCTTTCAAGGACATGGCTCTGCAGATCATGCCCCGGCTGCTGTCCCGTGCGCTGAAGATGACCGGCGAAGAAAAGACCGCCTACATTCTTGTTGCCACCAGCGGCGACACCGGCAAGGCAGCTCTGGAGGGATATCGTGACGTGGACGGCGTGAAGATGGCTGTCTTTTATCCCGATGAGGGTGTCAGCCCCATGCAGAAGCGGCAGATGGCTACCCAGGAAGGCTCTAACGTATATGTAACTGCCGTGGAAGGCAACTTTGACGACGCACAGTCCGGTGTAAAAGCCATTTTCGGCAATGGGGATCTGGCCAAGAAAGCGGAAGAAAACGGCTTCTTCTTCTCCAGTGCCAACTCCATCAACTGGGGACGTCTGGTTCCGCAGATCGTGTACTATATTTCCGCTTACTGTGATCTGGTGAAGACCGGCGAAATCCAAAACGGCGATGAAATCATCGTTTGTGTGCCCACCGGCAACTTCGGCAATATTTTCGCCGCCTATCTGGCAAAGGAAATGGGTCTGCCCATCGGTCGTCTGATCTGCGCTTCCAACGCCAACAATGTCCTGACCGACTTCATAGACACCGGCGTATACGATAGAACCAGAGAATTCCACAAGACCATGTCTCCCTCCATGGACATCCTGATCTCTTCCAATCTGGAACGGCTGCTCCACTGGCTGGGTGCGCCCACGGCTGAACTGATGGCAAAGCTGAACACCGAAGGCAAGTATACCGCACCTGCCGATGTCATGGAAAAGCTGCGGGATGTGTTCTCCGGCTACTGGCTGGGGGAAGAAGACACAGCCGCCGTGATCCGGGATACCTTCCGGCAGGACAAATACCTGGTGGATCCCCATACCGCTGTGGGTCTGGGCTGTCTGCGCAGATACCGTGCTGAATCCGGCGACAAGCGCAAGGCTGTTCTGGCTTCCACTGCAAGCCCCTATAAGTTTGCCGCCGATGTATGTGCCGCACTGGATGTTTCTGCTGATGAAAACGACATTGCCGGTCTGCTGAACACGCTGTCCGCCGCCACCGGAACGGAAATTCCCGCCCCTCTTGCCGCTGTGCTGACCAGAGAAATCCGGTTCCGGGATGTGGTCAAGCCCGCAGACATGGCAAAGGTTCCCTTTGAACACTGATGTCGATATACTCTATTTCCGACCTGCATCTGTCCGGTTCCGTCCCCAAATCTATGGAGGTCTTCGGCCGCCGCTGGACTGGATACACCGATAAGATCGGGAAACGCTGGCGTGCCGTGGTGACAGACAGCGATACGGTCATCGTACCGGGGGATGTGTCCTGGGCTATGACTCTGCCGGAAGCGGAAGCGGATTTCCGGTTTCTTGCCTCTCTGCCCGGCAAAAAGCTGCTGGGCAAGGGCAACCACGATTTCTGGTGGACAACCGTGACTAAGATGCACAAGTATCTGGATTCGCTGGGGATCACCGGGATCGACTTTCTGTACAACAACGCCTTCCGGGTGGAGGATCTGATCGTCTGCGGTACCAGAGGCTGGTTCGTGGAAGAAGGCAAACAGTCTTCCGTCAATCCAGTGGACTATGCCAAGCTGGTGGCAAGAGAAACCATCCGGCTGGAGCTTTGCATCACGGAAGCGGAAAAGCTGCGTACAGCCGATGAGGAGATTCTGGTATACCTGCATTTTCCCCCGGTGTTCGGCTCCTTTGTGTGCCGGGAATTTGTGGATGTCCTGCGTGCCCACGGGATCCGCCGCTGCTTCTACGGACACATTCACGGCAGTTATCTGTTGGATTCCGTGACGGAATTTGAAGGGATCCGCTTCTCCATCATCTCGGCGGATTACCTGGATTTCACCCCGCTTTTTACCCCGAAAACGGTCTGAAACCGGCTTTCCGGGGAAATTCCGGTTATTTTACCAGAAACATTTACATTTTTTTCAAATACTTTTCGCTTTTCTGCATTGACATCCGGAGCAAAAAAATGTACAATGTAAAAAGCTATGTAAAACTGTATCTATTTCAATTTGGAGGAACTAAAACCATGAGCCTGAAGAATACTGAAAACATTGCTGTCAATCAATATAAAATCACCTTTGATGTAGACCACGATACCTTTGAAAAGGCCATCAACAAGGTGTACAAGAAGTCCGTAAAGAACATCACCATTCCCGGTTTCCGTAAGGGTAAGGCACCCCGTGCCATCGTGGAAAAGATGTACGGCAAGGAAGTTTTCTATGAAGACGCCATCAACGAAGTAATTCCCGCTGCTTACACCGAAGCTGTTGCCGATTTTGAAAAGGTAATCGTTTCCCAGCCCGAATTCGACGTAGAAACCATCGACGAAAACGGCGTGGTTCTGACCGCTGCCTTCTACACCAAGCCCGAAGCAGAAATCGCTGACTACCTGGGTCTGGAAGTTACCCGCACCGTTAAGGAAGCTGACGACGAAGAAGTTGCTGAAGAGCTGGGTCGTGTTCAGGCGCGCAACTCCCGCATGATCGAAATCACCGACCGTGCAGCTGCTATGGAAGACGTTGCCAACATCGACTTTGAAGGCACCGTTGACGGCGTAGCTTTCGCAGGCGGCAAGGCGGAAGGTCACGAACTGAAGCTGGGTTCCGGTCAGTTCATCCCCGGTTTCGAAGAACAGATCGTTGGCAAGACCATCGGTGAAGAATTCGACGTAACCGTTACCTTCCCCGAAGATTACCACGCTGAAGAACTGAAGGGCAAGGAAGCTGTATTCCACTGCAAGCTGAACGGTCTGAAGTTCAACGAAATGCCCGTTCTGGACGACGATTTCGCCAAGGACGTTTCCGAATTCGATACTCTGGATGAATACAAGGCTGACATCAAGGCAAAACTGCAGGAAAGCCACAACAGACAGGCTGACGCACAGGTAGAAGAACAGATCATCAAGGCTCTGGGCGAAAAGCTGGTTGCTGAAATTCCCGAAGCTATGTTCGAAAACGAAACCGAAAACTTCGTTCGCGACTATGATAACAGACTGCGTATGCAGGGTCTGGATCTGGCTACCTACTTCAAGTACACCGGCATGGATCTGGACACTCTGCGCCAGAATATGCGTCCCGATGCTGAACGCCAGGTAAAGACCAGACTGGCTCTGGAAACCATCGCTAAGCTGGAAGGCATCGTAGCGTCCGAAGAAGAAATCGAAGATGAATATGCCCGTCTGGCTGAAGCTTACAAGATGGAAG
>JAFZET010000370.1 GCA_017560565.1 Clostridia bacterium
AACTTCGCCGGCTCTGTCGTTGCACACACGGGGACCACGGGAACCGTAGCCGCTGTCTGCGATGTTGAACTGATGACGGTAACCCCAGGGGCCGCCCTGTTCCACTTCCGCACCTTCGTAATCGATACCACGGGAACGGAGGTTGCGCTTGATGAAATCGGCAATGGGGCTGTCCTTCACGAAGGTGGTCAGAACCTTGGTGGGCATACCCAGATAGGAAGCGATGGACAGTACGTTGGATTCAGCACTGGTAGCCTGCATGAAGAAATTGTCGCTGGAAGCAACGGGCTGACCGTGCATGGGACAGATACGAACACCCATGGAAGTGGGCACTACGATAGCATACTTGCAGTTTTCACGAATTTTCATGAGAATACTCCTTTATCCATATATCGGTATGGGGGATCACCAAAGAATCCCCCGTACCAGCAAAATATAACTTACAAAACGATCGCACACATTCCTGTAAAAAAACGAAATCCCGCAATCGTGAACGACCTGTGGCGACTGGGGTTGGCGGTCCCCAGGAGCTCGCTCAACTATTCCTGATGCCTTGAACCCGCAAAGGAACTGTGCAGACGGAATGCAGAAACTAAATCCTGTGGAAAACCTGTCTTAAAGTTTTTTGCTCACTCAGCTTAGCTGAGTGGGGCTTTACTTTCAAAAAAGCGACCCGTTCCCCATTTTTAACGCTTCAAGCCAAACATCAAACCACGTACTGGGTAGCTGCAGTGTCACCACCGTGACCGGTCCAGTTGGTGTGGAAGAATTCGCCTCTGGGAGCGTCAACACGTTCATAGGTGTGTGCGCCGAAATAGTCACGCTGCGCCTGCAGGAGGTTGGCGGGCAGACGGTCGCAGCGGTAGCCGTCGTAGTAGGACAGAGCGGAAGAGAATGCGGGAACGGGCATACCGGTGAGGGCAGCCTGAGCCACAACCTTACGCCAGCCGGGCAGCAGGGATGCCATCTTTTCGGTGAAGTAGGGATCCAGCAGCAGGTTGGTCAGGTCAGGGTTCTTGTCGAATGCATCCTTGATCTTGCCCAGGAATACGGAACGAATGATACAGCCGCCTCTCCACATGAGTGCGATGCCGCCGTAGTTCAGGTTCCAGCCGTAGGTCTTGGCTGCAGCCTTCATCAGGGTATAGCCCTGTGCGTAGGAAACGATCTTGGAAGCCAGCAGAGCGCAGCGGATGTTTTCGATCCATTCTGCCTTTTCATCTGCGGTCAGAGCGGGAGCGGCAGCAGCTTCACCGGTCAGAACTGCGGAAGCAGCAACTCTTTCTTCCTTCATGGCAGACAGGCAGCGGGCAAATACAGCTTCGCCGATCAGGGTCAGCGGTACACCTTCGTCCAGAGCAGCGATGCCGGTCCACTTGCCGGTACCCTTCTGCCCTGCGGTATCCAGAATCTTTTCCACGATGGGTTCGCCGTCTTCGTCCTTGTATGCCAGGATGTCACGGGTAATTTCCACCAGATAGGAGTCCAGGTCGCCCTTCATCCAGTCTGCGAATACTTCGTGCATTTCGTCGTCGGACATACCCAGCAGATTCTTCATCAGGTGGTATGCTTCGCAGATCAGCTGCATATCGCCGTATTCGATGCCGTTATGTACCATCTTTACAAAGTGACCTGCACCGTTTTCGCCTACCCAGTCACAGCAGGGAGAACCGTCTTCTACCTTGGCGCAGATTGCCTGCAGGATTTCCTTTACGTGAGGCCATGCAGCGGGAGATCCGCCGGGCATCAGGGAGGGACCGTTCAGCGCACCTTCTTCACCGCCGGATACGCCGGTACCGATGTACAGCTTGCCCTTGGATTCCACATAAGCGGTTCTGCGGGCAGTGTCCAGGAAGTGGGAGTTACCGCCGTCGATGATGATGTCGCCGTCGTCCAGCAGGGGCAGCAGG
>JAFZET010000039.1 GCA_017560565.1 Clostridia bacterium
GGAGTTTGCACCCATGGAACCGCCGTGACGGTGAACGGGACCGCCGCCGTGGGTCATTCTCTTGATAGCGAAGTTCCATCTCTTTACAACGCCGGAGTAACCGTGACCCTTGGTGATACCGGTAATGTCGACCTTTTCGCCGGCGGCGAAGGTATCGGCGGCTATCACGTCACCGGGATTCAGGTTTTCGATGTCGTCCAGACGGAATTCCTTCAGGTGTCTGCGAACAGAAACGCCTGCCTTCTTGAAATGACCTGCCACAGGCTTGTTCACCAGCTTTTCGCGGATTTCGCCGAATGCCAGCTGAACAGCGTTATAGCCGTCGGTTTCTACGGTTTTCTTCTGAGTGATCGGGCAGGGACCGGCTTCGATTACGGTTACCGGGATTACCTGGCCATTTTCTGTGAAGATCTGGGTCATACCCAGCTTCTTTCCGATGATGCCTTTCTTCATCGTTTTGCCTCCATTTAAGATAAGGTTATTGGTTGGTTTCCCAACATGACCTCGACTGCGCATCAAGCGGCGGAACTTCTCCGCTATGGGTCCGGACGGAGATCCTTTCCCATACTCTGCTCTGTCACAGTGTAGGTTGAATGAATGTTTGAAGCCATCCGGCTCCGGGGGTCTTTCGACTTGGGCTTATTACAGCTTCAGGTCGATGTCAACGCCTGCGGGCAGTTCCACAGACATCAGGGCTTCCACTACCTTCTGGGAAGGCTTGCGGATTTCGATCAGACGCTTGTGAGTTCTCTGTTCGAACTGTTCACGGCTATCCTTGTACTTGTGTACGGCCCGCAGAATGGTGATGATTTCCTTTTCGGTGGGCAGCGGCACAGGACCGGATACTTCCGCGCCGTTTCTCTTAGCGATATCAACGATCTTTTCAGATGCCTGATCCACCAGAGAGTGTTCGTAGCTCTTGAGTCTTACTCTGATTTTTTCGTTTACTGCCATTTTCTTGCCTCCAGTTAAATTTGCATGTACCTTGAATGTTTCGAAGGCGATAAACACGCTTCCGGGTGTGCCGTTTTCTTCCCTTTGAAATCCGGAATTTCAGACCGCAGAAAGGCCGCCTTACCCCCTTGGTGGTAAAGGAACCGATCTGTCGCTGTAACTCCGGGTCGCCGGTTCTGCCTGCAACTCATCGGCATACAGAAAACCAACCGCACCGTCGTATTCATCCCGCCCGCTTTATGCGGACATACTCCACGGAAATTACCTGCCTCAGGCCCGACAGTAGGACCTCTGCAGCAACCTCCCGCTTCATCGCACATCAAGTGCCTTTATTTTACCATATTCCCGTGTTTAAAGCAAGACTTTCCGTCACATATACAAGAGAAATTCCACGATTTTCTCTGCTTGTTTTTGTGCATTTTGCTGCCGCAGATACATTTCTCCACCGAGCGTGCTTTTTTCTGTCGGCAAAGAGCGCTTTCCGCCTGCAAAACTTCCTCCAATTTTCCCGCATCCCCTTGCATAAACGGGCATTTTATGCTATTATAATAAGGTAGACTTTTTATCAGACAAAGGAACTGTCCAATCATGCACTCCCAACACACCGAAAACACGGAAAACAAAATACCCGACGCAGCCTTTACGGAATCCGCCAGAGACTGCGCCGTCTTCCTGAAACGGAACCAGCTTTCCCGCACCCCGGCGGTTCCGGCAGAAGCCATGACCGTCACCTGCGGGCTGAGCACCCGGCGGTTCACTGCACTGCTGAAGCGGATCCTTCCGGTGCAGGCAGTCTTCGCCGTTCTTGCCGGTATCTTCTGGGCCGCCACAGGGCTGATGGACTTCGACTGGTCTATCCGCCATATCACAGGCGCATCCCTCTGGTACATCGTCACCCTGCTCTCCCTGCTCCTGGGCTTCGGCTGCACGATCTTTCTGATGATCCCCGCCCGGCGCACGAGACAATACCGCCACTCCCCTGTGGATCTGCCCGAGACCCTGTGCTGTTTTTTCATAGCCGCCATGCTGGGGATCCACGCCCTGCGCCAGTTTTATACCCTGCTCACCACGCCGCCCGCTTCCGCCTCCGCGATAAGCACCATGTTCCTGTCCCGTTTTGCCGCTGTGGGTATGCTGCTTTGCGCCCTGTACTTCCTTCTGCTGGGTCTGGGACGCCGCGGGCATTTTGTTACCCTGATTGCCATGGGAGCGTGTCTCGGCAATATGCTGGTGCTCTTCCGGGATTATTTTGATTTCTCCCAGCCCCTGAACGGTCCCCTGCGGAATTTCGCCATGCTGTCCTATGCGGCAATGCTGCTGTTTCTGATAGCGGAGACACGGGTTCATGTGGATCTGTGGTATGCGGATATGCCGTTCACGGTACTGACCTACTGTGCGGTTCTTCTGCTGTGCGGCTGCACCGGCATCGGACAGGCAGTGATGGCGTTTGCCGGATACGGCAGCTTCAACCTGATCGAAGAGGCAGCCTTCATCGCTCTGGCGGCACTGGCTTTCTTCCGGCTGAAGAAGCTCCCTGCCCTGATCGGCGACCATCTGCCCCCGCCGCCCACGGAAGATGAAGTCAGGAAAATGGAAAAGAAGCTGAAAAAATCATGACCCAGTACACACTGTGAGGTTGCATTCTATGATGAACGAAAAAATCGAACTGACCCTGGATCCTTTCGGCAGTGCTGCCGCTGCGGCTCCCGCACCCGAACCGGTTCTGCAAACGCCGGAGGAAGCGGCCGCTCCCGCACTGGACGAATCCGCATTCACCGAAGCAGAACGCAAAATGATCGAGGATTTCTCGCAGAAAATCGATATCACGGATTCCACCACCATTCTCGGCTACGGCGCCTCCGCCCAGAAGAAGATCTCCGACTTCTCCGACACTGCCCTGAACGGCGTCCGGAACAAAGATTTCGGCGCAACCGGAGAAATGATCACCACCCTGATCGGTCAGCTTCGTGACCTGAACGGTGAAGCGGAAGACGAGGGCGGATTCCTGGGGCTCTTCAAAAACACCAAGCGGAAGATCGAGAATCTGAAAACCAAATATGACAAGGTAGAAGCCAGCGTCAACGACATCACCGAAACGCTTCAGCAGCACCAGATCACCCTGCTGAAGGATGTGGCCATGTTCGACAATCTGTACGAAGTGAACATGACCTATTTCAAGGAACTGACCATGTACATTCTGGCGGGCAAGAAGAAGCTGATCGCCGAGCGGGAAGGCACCCTGAAAGTCCTGCAGGAAAAAGCCGCCGCCACCGGTCTTCCGGAGGATGCGCAGGCCGCCAACGATTTTGCGGAACAGTGCGTGCGCTTTGAGAGAAAGATCCACGACCTGGAGCTGACCCGCATGGTCGCCGTACAGATGGCACCCCAGATCCGCCTTGTGCAGAACAACGACACCATGATGGCGGAAAAGATCCAGACCGTCATCATGAACACCATCCCCCTCTGGAAAAGCCAGATGGTCATCGCCCTGGGGATCGAACATTCCCGGCAGGCCATGGAAGCCCAGCGTGCCGTCACCGACATGACCAACGAACTGCTGAAGAAGAACGCCGCCGCCCTCCATCAGGCCACCGTGGATGTGACAAGAGAATCCGAGAGAGGTGTGGTAGATATTGAGACCCTGACCCAGACCAATGCGGAGCTGATCGCCACCCTGGACGATGTAGCCGCCATTCAGGCAGAAGGACGGGACCAGCGCCGTGCTGCCGAAGCGGAACTGGCCCGGATCGAAGGGGAGCTCAAGACCAAACTCATCGGTCTGACCAAGTAAGTCCCCGGAAACTGACCCCAAAATTCCATATACACAGGAGTATTCCCATGTATTCTGAAAACCGTTGTCTGCGGCGGATCCTGTCGGCTGTCATGTGCCTGTTTCTGGTCGTGACCCTGTCCGTATCCGTATTCGCCGCATACCCGACCCATGATGATTTTATTTCCGACCCCGACAATTATCTGTCTGACAGCACCATTTCCGCCATTCTGTCGGCCAATGACACCCTGTACAAAACCAAAGAGGTCAAAATCGCCGTTTGCCTGACAGACTCCACCGGCGGAGAATCCATTATGGACTTTTCCCGAACGCTGTTTACCCGATGGGGAATGTGCGACGGGGTACTGCTGGTACTGGACACCACCGCACAGACCTATTTCGCCGTCCAGAGCGTGGATGTTCATGACATTCTGACCAACACCGTCCTGCAGGAGATCCTGGTATCCAACATGGAAGAGGAATTCTCCGCCGGCAATATCGACAGAGGCGTCATGAAGACCGTCACCGCCCTCTCCCAGTTCATGAGTGCCAACCTGCCCACCCCTGAAGGTCTGGAAGTACCCGTCACCGGCGAAGCATCCGAAGACGGTGAGACCGCCGAAGAAGAACCCAATGGATTTGTGAAGTTCATGCGGGTGGTGCTCTGGCTTTTGCTGATTGCCTTTATCCTGGGTGCCGGTGTGTTTGTACTGGCTCTGTACAATGAGGATGTGGGCGATTTCCTGAACACCTACATATTCCGCAGAAATGCTCCGCGGCAGCCCTCTTACCCGAACCGGAACGACTATTACGATGAACGCCTGTACCGGAATCAGGGACGCAATCCCCAGAACCCCTACAATCCCAGCGGACGCAACGGGCAGTACGGCAGACAGGAACAGCTTCCCGCCCCCCGCCGCCAGACCCGTCAGGATGTATACGATCCCTACGACGATTACGCCATGCAGTATCAGCAGCCCCGGCAGAGACAGCAGGGACAGCAGAGACAGCATCCCGGCAGTCCCAACGGTCAGGGACAATATCCCGCCCGCAGCGGTCAGCGTCCCCAGGGTTCCAGACCGCCGCAGCAGGGGTATAATCAAGGCTACAGCCAGGGCTACGGTCAGCCGCAGAACTATAACCGTCAGAGCTACGGCAGCCAAAATTCTGGCAGCCAAAATTATGGCAGCCAGAACTACGGCGGACAGAATTACAGCGGTCAGGGACAGCGCAGACCCGCTCAGAACGGTCAGAACCGGTCTCCCAGAAACTATTGAACCAAACACCGACCCAAAAGTTCCCCCAACACTGAGGGGACTTTTTCGGGTCATACAGGAGATAAACAAATATGATATCCATCAGTGCAAGCTCTCTTGCCTACCGGATCGGCACCCGGGATATCCTCACAGACGTCACCTTTGCCCTGGAAGACGGGGACAAGCTGGGCATCGTGGGGGTCAACGGCAGCGGGAAATCCACCCTGCTCCGGCTGCTGGTGGGCGAATATACACCCGATGAGGGCTCTGTTACCATCGCAAAATCCAAGACCATCGGTCTGCTCCATCAGGATGATGCCTTTCACGTACTCGACGAATCCGGTCGTGCCGCAGATACCCGTAAGGATACAGCGGTAGACGACACGGTGCTCACCCAGATGTACGCCATTTTCCCCGAGCTCTGTATGGCGGAAAAGCGGCTTGCCCAGCTGCAGACCGAACTGGACGCCGCCACGGAAGCAGGAGACGAAGTCCTCCTGAACCGTTTGACAGGTGAGTTCACCTCCCTGCAGTCCCGCTTCATTGCCGATGGGGGGCTGTATTACAAGTCCCGCTGCCAGTCCATACTGGTGAAGCTGGGCTTTGACGAAAGTTACCACCACCGTTCCGTATCCACCCTCAGCGGCGGTCAGCGTACCCGTCTGGCTCTGGCGAGACTGCTGTCCAGAGAACCGGATATCCTCCTCCTGGACGAGCCTACCAACCATCTGGACACCGGCACCATGCTGTGGCTGGAAGAACATCTGGCGTCCTACAAAAAGACCGTCCTTGTCATCAGCCACGACCGCCTGTTCCTGGATCGGGTGACAAACAAGACTCTGGAACTGGAGCACACAAAGTCCCGGCTGTACAAATGCGCCTACTCCCAGTTTGTGGAGGAAAAGAAAAAGTGGCGTGCGGAGCAGGAAAAGAAATACCAGCTCCAGCAGAAGGAAATCGCCCGTCTGGAAGCCTATATTGCCCAGCAGCGTGCCTGGAACCGGGAGCGGAACATCATCGCCGCCGAAAGCCGGGAAAAGGCCATCGCCCGGATGGAAAAAGTGGAACGTCCGGAAAACCTGCCCCAGAACATCCGCTTTGCCCTGCAGTCCTCCGGCGAAAGCGGCAACGATGTGCTGGAAGTCAAGAACCTGTCCATGGCATTCGGCGCCAACACCCTGTTCTCCGACCTTTCCTTCCTTGTGAAGAAGAGAGAACGGGTCTTCATCTGCGGTCCCAACGGCTGCGGCAAATCCACGCTGATCAAGATTCTGCTGGGTCAGCTGGCGGCCACGGGCGGGGAGATCGAGCTTGGCTACAACGTGACCATCGGCTACTATGATCAGGAAAACCAGAATCTGGACGAAAACAGCACCGTGCTTGACGAGCTGTGGAACGCTTACCCGGGTCTGACCCAGACGGAAATCCGGAACACCCTTGCCCTGTTCCAGTTCCGCGGGGACGACATCGAAAAGGAAGTCCGTGTGCTTTCCGGTGGCGAGCGTGCCCGTCTGA
>JAFZET010000371.1 GCA_017560565.1 Clostridia bacterium
GCGATTTTTAGTATAAATATACATAGACATCTGCACAGAAAAGCGGATACCCATGAGAGAGGATATCCGCTGTCCGATATTCAGTTTTCCGAAAGGCGTGCTGTGAGCCAGGCAGCTTCCTTTGTAAGGGAAAGATCGTTCCGGATCGCTTTCAGCATGGCTTCCGATGCACTTCGCAGTTTTGCAGAATCCACAGATTTTCTCTCTCCCGTGAAGGAAGCGAAGTTGCCGTAGAAAATTCTGTCCGTTGTATCAGGATCCAACCCCAGACCACGGATGGTCACAGGACCATAACAGTCCGCTGTGAACTCGCTCCTGTCATGGGTCAGTGCCGCCTGTACGAAGGTGTTCAGCGCAGCATTGCGGCTTCCCTTGTGGGTGTTGGCGTCCGTACCGAAGAGAATTCTGTCCCGGTATTTCACGAAAAAGTCGTGCCAGAAATCAATGTCCTTTGAGAAGCCCAGATACATTTCGCCACCGGGGGTCAGATCAAAACGCACATTGGGGTAGGTTTCCATGACCCGCACCGCTTCCTCCGGTTTGTTGGAAAGGAAGAAGAAATGCGCCAGCGTAACCTGCAGACGGGGGTGTTTGTCCAGCATGGCATACACTTCGGCATAGATTTCTTCACATTTCAGGAAAGAGCCGTCGCCGTAGAACCAGCCGACCTTTTTATGATACTCTGTCACCTTGTCAGGATCCCAGAAGGTTTCCGGGTCGCCGCTGTGGATCAGCACGGGTACCTGCCGTTCTTCCAGAAGAGAAAACATCCGGTCATAGGAGGGGTGGTTCAGACCCTTACCCAGCCGTTTGCGGAAGTCCGGCTTCATGTCCAGAAACTTCATGCCGTCCATCCCCAGGGAAAGAAGATCTTCCGCCTGCTTTTCGTAGGGAATATCCCCGAACCGGTCAAACTGGTGAAGACTGCCGAAGGCATAGATCCGCATCCGGTCATAGCGGAGCTTGGTATACAGTGCCGTCAGATTTTCCAGGATGCTGTATTTGCACAGTGCCTGCAGGGCGGCGTGGGTGACACCGCAGTCGGCAATGGTGTCCAGCATGGAGAAAACAGACTCTTTGTCATACTGTTCCAGATGGATGTGCAGATCGGCAAAAGGTTTCATGATGGCTTAAATCTCCGGAATATCGATCTTGATTTCACACTTTTCTCTGGCGGAGATCAGCATGGCATCGATGATAGCCTGGTTGTAAATGATCTGGCTGGTGGGGATCGGTGCGGGACGATGATCCTTTACAGCGTCCACGAAGTCACGTACCTTCATCCAGAAAATGTTCTTGGGTGTGGTTTCCAGTGCCAGAGGCGTGGTCACAGGCTCGCCGCACTGGTCGTGCATCAGGTAAAGACCGGCAATATCGCCGCTGATGATGGAGCCCCACAGGGGATTGGGAGAAGGTGCGGTTGCTTTCAGACCGGCATCGGTACCCAGAATCACAAAGTCGGAGCAGATATCCATGTGCATAGCCCATGCCATACGGTAGTCCAGAATGATGTCTCCTTCCAGACGGATGAAAGCGGCGGAGAAATCGTCTACCGAGAAACGGTCGGCTTCCCCATAATACTTGGGATTCTTACCGAAGAAATCGGATGTATAAGCGGAAACGGACAGGGGCTTAGGATATCCGATGGAGTTCAGGGACAAATCGAGGGAGTAGCATCCCAGATCCCCGATGGCACCAAATACGGCTTTTTCCTTGTCGATGAAGGTTCTGCCGGGGATACCGCGTCTGCGGCTGCCGCCGATCTGGACATAATAAACCTTGCCCAGCTCACCGGATTCCACGATCCGCTTGATCTTTCTGCAGTTATTGTTGTAACGGGGCTGGAAACCAACGGTCAGGATCTTGCCGGATTTCTTTTCCGCCCGCATGATGGCAAGCCCTTCTTCCAGGGTTACGCACATGGGCTTTTCCAGCAGAACGTGCTTGCCGGATTCCAGCGCAGCAATAGCGCATACGGCGTGCTGGCTGTTGTAGGTACAGATGGAAACGGCGTCAATGTCGTCTCTCTTGCACAGATCTTCACAGGTTTCGTAAGCTGTGGCGTCTGTCCAGCCGAATTCGTCCAGGAAAGCTCTTGCCTTGCCGGGAATGATGTCGGCGCCTGCTACGACTTCTACATCGTCAAAGGATTTGTACGCATTGGCATGGGAATGGGCGATACCGCCGGTGCCGATGATCCCGATCCGAAGTTTTTCTGCCATGATTTTGTCCTCCGTTGTTTTCATGATAGGTTTTATGCTGTTTTATGGATACGGCAGGGGCATCAGCCGCCCAGTGCCGCAAAGTTTACCAGTGCCTCGTCAAGGGCTGTCTGTGCTTTCTGCTTGATGGCTTCCCATTTGGAAACATATTCCACAGACTTGCCTTCGTAAACATTGGATACCCAGGAGCCTGCGCCGCCCCAGTCATAGATGAAACCAAGATCATATACCCGTGTGGCAAAGATGATATCCATCATTTCACCGGATTCCTCGTCGCGGACATACCGGGTCTTCAGCGCATTGTCATAGTATGCCGGGGTCAGGGTGGAGGTGGAGTAATATGCCAGGGCTTCCAGTGTAACACCGGTCAGTTCGGTATTGGTATTGTTGAAAGGTACGCTGGTGGAGCCAACCAGAATGGAGCTGATCAGATTGTTGTATTCTGTCTGGCTTTCATCGTACAGCGGGTAGGGCAGGATACCGAACTCAAATTCCGCTTCTCTCAGGTCGGTGATATCCGACAAGGCGAAGGTGACAAACATCACCCGTCCTGCGTTGAACATGGAGGCAACCATGGTGAATTCGGTTTTGGGTACGGTATGCTTGGACATCATCAGCGGGTCGTAACACAGGGTCATAACCTTGTCGATGACATCATAGCATCGTGCGGAACCGATAGCGAATTTCAGTCCTCCGGCACCGTCATCTACTACGATCCGTTCTCCGGCACCGAAATAGAAGGAAATGGGAGCATTGTAAGCGACAGACAGTCCCCATGTGTCGTCTTCCGTCATTTTTCCGTCCCCGTTGGTATCGTTAGTCACCACAGAAGACATTTCACCGACCTTATCAATGGTCCAGGCATATTCGTTTACCAGAGTGTACGGGTTGTCGAGATTGTACTGATCGATCATGTCCTTGTTGAAGAACATGACCATGGTGCATTCATTGTCCAGAATGGAAATGTCACCGGTGGTAAAGAAGATTTTATCGGAGATTACCAGATTTTCGTTGGCTCTCTGGTCCCACCAGGGCTTTTCCAGTGCCAGATAGGGAAGGGTGTTCAGATCCATCAGGAGTCCTTCGGTTGCCAGACTGATACCTTTGTTGATGTAGGGCATAACGACGTCAAATTCAGTATCCCCGGCAATCAGTGTTTCTCTTGCAATGGTATGAACATCCACCATCAGAGTTTCGGCGATCCGGATATCCAGAATTTCTTCCACCTGCCCGTTGCGGGTGTATACAGCATCGTTGATCAGCTGACCGTTCATTTCACTTGCATAGATCTCAAAGCAGGTATATTTGTCGCTCCATGTACATTTGGATGTCAGAAACATAACTTCCGCACCGTCATAGGTTTTGTCCGGCAGATCGGCTGTCAGTTCGGTTTCAGCAGGTATGGTTTCTGCAGCATCTGTTTCTTTTGCAGTGTCTGTTTCCGTTTCACCGCCGGCACAGGCAGTTACGGTCAGTACCATCAGTGCAGCCAGAAGCAGGGAAAGATATTTTTTCATGGAATCCTCCCGAATATGAGTATTTATGGTGGATAATGCTGTTTTCATTTTAGCAAGTTTCGGTGAAAAAGTCAACTGCTGCCGGAAAATATATCGGGTGATAAATGGAAAATATACAAAAATGCAGGCGGATTATTTCATTTCTTCAACCGGTTTGTAGGAGAACTCACCGTCTTCCCCCGGTACTGCTTCCAGGAAAGTCATGGTGCCCGCATAGCCGTCGATCCCGGCAAATCCGGCGAAGATTACCCGGTCACGCCACACAGCTGCTTTCGGTACGGACCGGCAGGGGATCACGGGATTTTTCGGTTCCCGCCAGCCGGTGAACGGTGTATCGGAAATCCGGTACTGCCCCTGCCCGTGGAGACTGAAGATCAGATAATATTTCCCGTTCAGGGCAAGATAATCGGAACATTCCGGCTCGGCGGCATCGGGTGCGATATAGATCGGTTCCAGTTCGGTCCATTTTTCTCCGTCAGGGGAGGTCAGATGCACCAGACAGCCTTTTCCGGTGGATTTCTGCGTGGTGGTCACGAAGATATGCATCAGTCCGTCTTCCCCCTGCACGATCTTGGGGTCTCTGGCGGAAGCACCGGTGTAGGCATCGCTGAGAGTAAAGCCGAATGCTGTATCCTTTCGGTAATGGAAGCCGTCTTCGGATACGGAACGTCTGATGGGGGCGGAGGAACCGTCAGCCATGCGAACTGTGTAATACAGCTGATGCAGACCGTTTGCATATATCCACGATCCGGTACAGATGGAGCCTTCCATGGGATCGTCAATGGCAACAGCCATGGGGTGCTTATCCCAGTGTACCAGATCCGCAGTGGAAATGTGCTCCCACTGGTGAGCACCCTTACCCCATTTGCTGTGGTGATGATGCCGGTCTTTCAGATACAGTACATGATACCGATCCCCATGGGAAAAGGGCATACAGTCCCCCACAAACACATCGCCGCCGGGCATCCATCCTTCCGCACCGGTGAAACTGCCGGTCACATCCGGTTCCGGTTCGGTTTCCGGGAGGGGAGCGAGGGAAAGGGTGCTGACGGAATGCACCAGGGTTCCAAGGGTAAAATACGGCGTACCGAAAGGCCATTCCTCGTCAATGAGAACATCATTCCGGTACAGCTCCAGCCTGTACGGGCGGTACACAAAGCGGATCTGATCCCCCAAAACCGCTTCTCCCTGCACATACAGGGGTTCATCGTTTGCGGAAA
>JAFZET010000372.1 GCA_017560565.1 Clostridia bacterium
ATTATATTTACAATTCTGTTTTATTTATAACCAATCCCGGTAGTATACTAATATATGAAATTTTCATTGATATCTTCCCGAAAGTGACTGTTCGTTTATGCTTATCGATTTTCACACCCATGTGTTCCCCGAAAAAATTGCATCCAGAGCCATCGCTCAGCTGGCAGAGCGGGCAAAAATGGAACCTGTTACCGATGGTACGGTACAGGGACTGCTGGATAAGATGGATCTCTGGCAGGTGGACAGAGCGGTTGTCTGCAATATTGCTACAAACGTGAAACAACAGACCAGTGTCAATGATTTCGCTTTGCAGATCATGCGGGATCACGGCGACCGTCTGATACCGCTTTGCTCTGTGCATCCGGATGCAGATACCATCGAAGCGGAAATCGAGCGTGTTAATGCGGCGGGGGTTCCCGGACTGAAGCTGCATCCCGACTATATGCTCCACGCTTTTGATGAGCCTGTATACGGACCGATTCTGGATACAGCCGCACAACTGGGGATGTTTGTGATCATCCATGCCGGGTTTGATGTGTATTCCCCGGATAGAATTTATGCCACTGCTGATGGAATTCTGGCGGTACTTGAACGACATCCCAAGCTGAAGCTGATCTGTGCCCATTACGGAAACAATTATCTCTGGGATACGGCGGAAACCAAACTGGCGGGCAGGAACCTCTGGATCGATACATCCATGGGCTGCCGCGAGGGGCTGTTCCCTTCCCAGGCAAAGCGGATACTGGAAAAGCATGACAGCGATAAAATTTTGTTCGGCAGTGATTGTCCCTGGTGTGATGTCCGTGAAAACACAGCTTATATTGAATCTCTGGGGCTTTCATCGTGTCTTCTGGATAAAATATTCTATAAAAACGCACAGGCGCTTCTGGATGGTTCCGTATGAATAAACTGAAAGAATTTATAAAACGGATGCGTGATAAAGGCTGGGTACCGCTGAAATACCTGTTCTCCTCCTGTGTCGCTTTCGGAATAGACTATATACTCCATCTCCTGTTTGATGCAGTGATTCCGTCAAATGCATCCATGGAGATCGGTGCATTTCTTGCCTGGGGGTGCTCCTCCATCACCAATTTCTTTATCAACCGGAATTTTGTGTTTCATTCCTCTGCGCCGCTGCGGGTTGCTCTGCCGGAATACTATTCTCTGGCAGGAATTGTATTTCTTCTGAAGAGTTATGTGATACTGGAAATTCTAACCAGACTTTGCAGAATTCCGCTGTTTGCAGCCAAGCCGATTGCGGAGGTTGTGCTGTTTGCAGGCAACTATTTGATTCAAAAGAAGATTATTTTCAAAAAACAAGATTCTGAAAATTCTGTTGATCAAGACAGTAACTGAAAATCCCCCTTCCGTGTCTGAACGGTTGGGGGATTCCCTTATGCTTTTTTATCCGGTGCAGATTGTGCGGCAGTATTTCCGCCCGTCAGATCATCGGAATATCCAGGATCAAAATCGTTTCTTCCGTCCAGTCCATCCTGTTTCATCATGGCTTCAAGGACTTTTATTTCACTGGAGATATCCATGGACTCGTTCCGGAAAAGCTGATCCACCTGCTGTTTAAAGCCGACGACCAGCATATCCAGAATCCGTTCGATATTTTCCTTGGATTTTTTCATGTTCTCACCGGCAACCCCAACCTGTTCGATACGGCTGTAGGAGTCCAGCAGCTTCAAGGTGGTGGGCAGGTAGTAGTTCATGAAAGAGCGGATCTGAGGCATGGCTTCCGGGTGTGCAGTCACATAATCAAAGATATTCTGCGTATGCTCTTCGATCCGGTAGATCCGTTCGGAGACTGCATAATCCTTGATATCATCGTTCAGCTTACGGATCTGCAGAATGATGGAACGGAACTCGTCAGTCCCCGCTTCTGTATCAGGTATTTCTTCCCGGCTGTACATTTCCGCCGTAGATGCATACCCTGCAGTTTCTTCCGATTCGTCCGGATGGCGCATGAATCTGCCGGTAGACATATCGATGTAGGCTTCATCGCCGAATTCACCCGTATCGATCATCCCCTGCAGTTCTCTGCGCAATTTCCGGGGGGACAGGTCTGCTGCTGCTGCAAGCTGGTTCAGGAGCATGGTTTCTCTTCTGCCGATGATGGAGCGGAGTACATTCCTGCGTTTATGGCGGCAGCTGAAAAACTGTGCAGGAATACAACAGCCGGCAGCCAGAATCAGCAGAACAGCGGTATCGGGAATATAATCCGCCTGCAGGAACTGCTGAAATGGCATGGAAAAAATGCCTTCCGCCAGATTCATCAAGCCGCAGAGCGCCAATACTCCCGCAAGAATTCCCAGTACCAGAGCCGGTACGCAGATCCCCGGTCTGGCAGCAGCGTTTTCCTTTACTTTATTACGGTTTTCACTTTCTGCAGAAGATTTACCGGCTTTTCCTGGGATATTTTTCGCTGTTTCCAGCTTTATTTCCGGCTTCTCTGCAGCACCGTTATCTTCTTTTTTATCAAAGAACAGATGCAGCAGTGTGAGAACGATCCCGGCAGGTACGCTGAGGATATACCCCAGAATAATGATCGGCAGCGGAATTCCGGAATTTTTATCAGGCTTGCTCAACGCATGGTACTCCTTCGGTTTGCATCAGCGGGAATATGGGTTCAGTCCAGAGTCTTCAGGAAATCGATGCAGCGCTGCACTTCTTCAATACCGGTGGGTTCCAGACCTTCACTTTCCACAACGATACCCAGATCGTGTGCCAGCGCATAGTCACGAACAGCCTTTACGGGAGCATCTCCCAGACCCAGAGAGTAGCCTCTGCCTTCGGGATTGCCGTCCTTCAGGTGGATGCACTTTACTCTGTCGCCCAGTCTTTCCAGAGTGGCAACGGGATCCAGCTTGGCAACAAATGCCCAGTAGCAGTCCAGTTCGAAGAAGATGTCGCATCTCTTTTCCAGTTCGGTGTGGATTACATATCCTTCTGCGGTTTCGATGAATTCGCCGGAGTGGTTGTGGAAGCCCAGTTCAATTCCTTCTGCACGCAGCTTGGGGGCAATTTCGTTGCAGGTATTGATGAAAGCATCCAGCTTTTCCTTTGTACTCAGATCGTGACCGGGAATAATATACTTGGTGTTGCCGATGGTCTTGTGGTACTGAACAGTGGCGTCAAAATCGTTTACCAGATCAGCAAGACCGGAGTGGGTACCGGCACAGATCAGACCGTACTTGTCCAGCATTGCCTTTACATCTTCAGCGGGATGTCCGAAGAAACCGGCAAATTCAACGGTCTTGTAACCCATTTCTGCAACGGCTTTTAGGGCACCGTCCAGATCGGATCCGGTAATGTCGCGAAGGCTGTACATCTGAATACCGTAAGTCATAGTTTTTTCCATCCTTTTTATTTTGAGTATTTGTGTTTTCAGCGAATAACTGCTATTATTATTATACGCAATCCGGCTTCGGATTTCAATAGGTTTTACAAATTTGCATAAAAAAAGCACAGATCATTTATTACTTTATGCTGTCTGTGTCCGCTAAATCCTTCCGGCTATACAGAAGACATCTGCCTTTTTTGCCTTTTTGCTCAATAATCCCTGCTTTCTGTAACACCTTCAGGATGGCACGGGCTGTATAATCGTTGATTCCAACAGCCTCCCGGAACTGGGTGGTTGTAAACTCGCTGCGGCAGATCTCGGGGAGCCACGCAGTAAAAGAGTCCTTCCCGTGAAATAACACCGTGTCATATATATCGGTGGGGATTCGCTCA
>JAFZET010000373.1 GCA_017560565.1 Clostridia bacterium
CCTTAATAATGTCCGCATACGCCGGATCAGACGCCAGATTGACCTTTTCCCCGGGATCCGCTTCCAGATCGTAGAATTCGTCAATGTCAGTCAGATTCCAGATGTACTTGTACTTTTCGGTACGGATACCTCTCTGGGTGAAAAGCCCGAACTGCTGTCCGTTGGAGGTAAATACCGCAAAGTCCGGAGTTTCACTGCCATCGATGTAGGCACGAACGGAACGCCCGTAGCGGGGGAAATCGGTGGTCACGCCGCAGACATCTTCAATGGTGGGACCCAGATCCAGACACTGGCAGGCGAACTTTTCCACTTCCGCATGACCGAACTCCGGCCAGCGCACGATGAAGGGAATGTGGGTAACGCCGTCGTACAGGATATAGTGCTTGTCCATCATACCGTGGTCGCCGGAAGTGTCTCCATGGTCGGCGGTCAGGATCACCAGTGTGTTGTCCAGCTGTCCCTTTTCTTCCAGCAGATCCAGAATCCGTCCGATGGAAGCATCCGTCTGGGTGATCATGGCGAAATACCGTGCCATAGTGGGCGCAAATTCTTCCCAGGTTCTGCCCACCAGATGCCAGTTTTCCAGCTGCTTTTTCTGAATGTAGGGCTTGTTTTCCAGGGTGTCGCCGAATCCCGGCCAGGGCTTCATGTCCTCCGCCTTGTACATGGAGGCGAAAGGTTCGGAGGGGCGGCAGGGCAGGTGCGGGTCGGTGATGTCCACCCAGGCATGCCAGGGCTCGTCGCCGCAGTCTTCGATAAAGTCCATGGCAGCCTGACAGATCCGGTAGGTCTTGGTATCTTCCCAGGCAACGGGATTGGTGCAGCCGAACCAGCCGTTTTCATACGAAATTGCACCGTACTTTTCGCCGATTTCCTTAGCCCATCCGCCGTTGTCGAAGATGGTTTCATAGCCGAAATCCTTTTCGCTGCCATAGGGAGAAGCGTCCCAGTGACCGGCGAAACCGCAGCGGTACCCGGCGTTTTTCAAGGAAGAAACCCAGGTGGGCTTGGCGGGATCCGCGCCGTTTGTCTTGAGGAAAGTGTAGGTGAACAGGGCGCCGATGGAGTCAGGCTGTACACCGGTCAGCATGGACTGACGGGCAGGTGAGCATACAGGCAGGGGGGTAAAGGCATTGTGGAAAGCCAGCCCTTCCGCAGCCAGTCTGTCCATATTGGGAGTCTTCACGGGCTGCTTGCCGGCGTACCCGACAGAGTCATACCGGAGCTGGTCGCACAGAATGAATAAAACATTGGGTTTGGACATAGCAGATTCCTCCAGAGAGAAAATTAAATTCAGTTCAGCGGGAAGCCAGATCGTTCAGGATATACCGGGCGGCGTCCATGCCGTAGGTGCTGCCCAGCTTGCCGTCTTCCATGCCCTCAAATTCTACGGAAACATAGCCGTCGTAGCCGCTTTCCCGGATCAGCTTCAGGGAGGACCACACATCCAGATCCCCCTGGGCAAGAATGGAACCCCGGAGCATGGTCAGTCCGGAATTGGTGGAGAACCAGCAGCCGGCGTCACAGCGGAACAAGCCGCCTACCCCGGTCAGGCGGGACTGGGGACGGATATAGAAGTCCTTCAGATGCACCATCTTTGCGTAAGGCGCACATTTCTGTACAGCCACGGTGCAGTCTTCATCCACGCAGGCAAAGTTGCCGGTGTCCAGCAGCATACCGAAATTGTCCCGCTTCACCGCTTCCATCAGCCGGATCAGCCGGTCGGCACCGTTGACGAAAAAACCGTGGTTTTCCACAAGAGTGGTGATCCCATACTGTTCGGCGTATTCCGACAGAGCACGGCAGGTTTCCACGCAGACAGGGAAGGCTTCTTCAAATGCGGTGGGCGTGTTGGATTCCAGCGGACGGCGGAAGGAGGAAACGTCATGGCGCATGGTCTTCAGTCCCAGCTTTGCCGCTGCATCAATGTGTCTCTTCAGCCGCTCCACCTCAGCTTCTCTGTCCGCCGGCAGGGGCTTCAGCAGGTCTCCCAGAACCGCATAGTTGGACAGGGGCAGATCCAGTTCACCAGATAAAGAACGGATTTCCTCGATCAGGGCATCGTTAAAGACGCCGGTTTTGTCATCATACAGCGTGAAGCCAAAGGGTACCAGCTCGATGTGTTCTGCGCCGTTTTCCTTAGCAAAGCGCATCACATCGGTCACCGGCAGAAGTCCCGGTTCAATGTAGGCGTTCATGCTGTAGCTTGTCAGTCCGATTTTCATTCGGTATCGTCATCCTTTCGGTTGATAATGTTATAAATTTCGTTTTTCGGTACACCTCTGGTCTTGGCGCAGGCTTTGATGGCGTCCATGCGCTTCATGCCGCTCGCTTCCAGCAGGGCAACGTGTTCGGCAATGTCTTCCGGGTAGTCTTCTGTCTGCTTCTTTTCTGCAGAACCACCCACCACCAGCACATATTCCCCACGGGGATCCTTTTCGGCATAGTAAGCCGCCGCTTCTCCCAGGGTGGTGCGGTGTACCTCTTCGTTCAGCTTGGTCAGTTCCCGGCACAGGGTCACGGGACGGTCGGCACCGAAATACCGGATCATGTCGTCCAGGGTCTGCCGGAGATGGTGGGGGGCTTCGTAGAAGATCATGGTACGCCGCTCGCCGAGCAGTTCTTCAAACCGTTCTCTGCGGTCGGTTTTGTTGCCGGAGAGAAAGCCTTCAAAGACAAACCGTCCCGTGGGCAGGGCGGAGAGGGTCAGCGCCGTAATGGCGGCACAGGCACCGGGGATGGAGGTCACCGGGATTCCTCTTTCCGCACAGACACGGACAATGTCCTCGCCGGGGTCACTGATAGCTGGCGTCCCCGCATCGGTGATGAGCGCACAGGATTCTCCGCCTTCCAGACGGGCGGCAATGCTCTCGCCCCGTTCACGCTTGTTGTGTTCAAAATAACTGATCATCGGCTTGGAGATGCCGAAGCGGGACAGGAGAAGACCGGAATTCCGGGTATCCTCCGCTGCCACAAAATCCACTTCGGACAGCACCTTCAGCGCACGCTCGGAAAGATCGCTGAGATTGCCGATGGGGGTCGCCACCAGATACAGTGTCCCACCGATAATGGCGTTTTTTTCATCCGTGCCGATTGTTTTTTTCGGATAGCTCATAGATTCCACCGTTTTCTGTTGATAAATCATGATAAAGAGAGTCACCGGCTTTTTTCTGTCCCGGGGAAAAGAAAATCCATGGAGCAGGTGTCATAGATCCGGTTCATTTCGGAGGTATATGTCTTTTTGTCCGGTCCGTCATAGATCAGAAGGGGCGGCGCCATCACAAGACCGGAGGAAGCACCCTTTTTGGCTTCCGCCAGCACCAGACAGGGGCGGTCACCGGCGGAGGGATACACAAACACCACTCTTTTCACTTCCAGATGGTTCTCCCGCATGGCGCATACCAGATCCACAAACCGGTCGGGTCGGTAGACAACCGCAAAGGTACCGCCGTGTTTCAGCAGCCGGTCAGCCGCCGCACAGAAATCCCCGATACTGCCGTGAACCTCCCGCCGGGCAATGTTCATGGCGGAAACCGCATTTTCCCTGCCGCAGTCCCCCTTCATGTAGGGTGGATTGGAATAGACCAGATCCAGCTTCTGCTCTCCCCGGATCTCCCGTACATCGCCGCAGAATACGTTCATTCTGTCATCCAGTCCGTTCAGGGCGGCATTCCGTCTGCACAGAACGGCAAATTCCGGCTGGATCTCGTATACATCGGTGCGGTCGGCTTTCCGTTTGGTCAGCGCCAGCAGTGACAGCACCCCCGTGCCGCCTCCCAGTTCCGCAGCTGCCGCTTTGCCTGAAGTACGCAGAAAAGCCGCCAGCAGGTAAGCGTCAGTGCCGAAGGTAAGCCCGTCCGTTTTCAGGATCAGCCGCAGTCTTTCATTGATGCTGTCCAGCCGTTCTCCCGGCTGCAGGTGCAGTTCTCCCATAACAACTCCCGTATACAGAATTGGATCCAAGAAAAAAGGAGGAGAAACCGTCCTCCCCCCTTATTTCCTTGTGAGTATGTACTCTTATTCAGCCTGAGGAGCTTCAACAGGACATACACCAGCGCAGGCGCCGCAGTCCAGACAAGCGTCAGCGTCGATCACATACTTGCCGTCCTTTTCGGAGATAGCGTCAACAGGACATTCGGAAGCGCAAGCGCCGCAAGCGATGCAGTCATCATTGATTTTGTAAGCCATAGTACCCTCCATACCGGTATCCGGTGTAATGAATTTTTTTCAAGACACAGCCGGAGAAAACCGCTGTGTTTTGTACAGATTGTTTGATACCGCCCCAAAAGACGGTACGTATATATTCTATCATACCTTTTGGGAAAAAGGAATAGGTTTTACGAAATTTTTTTGAAAAATTGATGCTTTTTCAGGCAGTTTTTATCTGCCAGGGCAGAATTTATTCCTTGTCGGCTTTTTCTGCTCTGTCGGGACGTTTCTGAGCGTGATCCCTGCCGCTTTCCCTGGTGACCTGATCTCTGTGAAAAGGTTTGATGGTTTCGTTCTGGCGGTCACCCAGCCGTACTTTGATGAAGCCGGTCAGGGGGCTGGTTTCCACCACAACACCGGTTCCCTCGGGAGTCTTTACAACAGAATCCACAGGAGGCGTGCGGCGGATCTCTTCTTCGTAGGTTTCATGTTCATACCGCAGACAGCACATCAGACGACCGCAGGTACCGGATATCTTGGAGGAGTTCAGAGAGAGGTTCTGTTCCTTGGCCATCTTGATGGAAACCTGCATGAAGTCGGACAGAAAGGTGGCACAGCAGAAGGGACGACCGCAGACACCCAGTCCGCCCAGCATCTTCGCTTCATCCCGGATGCCGATCTGCCGCAGCTCAATACGGGTGCGGAACACAGAAGCCAGATCTTTGACCAGTTCCCGGAAATCCACACGGACTTCGGCGGAGAAGTAGAACAGCAGCTTGGAATTGTCAAAGGTATATTCCGCTTCGATCAGCTTCATTTCCAGACCGTGCTCACGGATCTTCTGCTGGCAGATCTCAAAAGCCTGTGTTTCCAGTTTTTTGTTGGTTTCGTAGCGTTCTCTGTCATCTGCCGTAGAAGCACGGAGAATGGGGCGAAGGGGCGGAACAATTTCAGATGTGGGCACTTCCTTATTGCCGATGGCTACAAAACCGTATTCCATGCCTCTGGCTGTTTCCACAATGACGGTGTCTCCCGGCTGAACGGTTACGGGACCGGGTGCAAAAAAGTACACTTTTCCCGCATCCTTGAACCGGATACCAACGATCTCTGTCATCTCCGCCGGCATCTGTTCCATATCTTTTTCTTCCATGGGAATTGATCCTTTCTGATGGGTACAATATATAAAGGTAAGGTGTTTCAAAATAATGTTCAGATCCGCTTTGCCTGCAGAATAAATCCAGTCATGCAGGGGGCAATGGAACCATTAGCGTCCAGCCGATCCAGCACGGTCTGACAGCAGGCATACAATGTCAGCAGCCTGGAAAGGGAATACTTTCCGGCATACCGGCAGATCTCCTCCGTTCCCAGAAGGAACTGACCGGGGACATCCGCACGTCTTTTCCGGGCAATCAGATCCCGCAGGGCACTTTGCATCATGGTGAAGACCATCGCTGCACTTTCCCGGCTGGCGGGCAGTTCCGATACCGCCATGGCGAGCAGTTCCGAGGTGCGTATACGGAAAATGCCTTCCAGCAGCTGCAGAGCCAGCGTCCGCATCCGGAGAGGCTCCGATTTTGCCTCATCCTGCTGCAGAAGAACCATAGCCGCTCCCAGAGAACCGCCGGAGAGCATAGCCGCACCGGTCATCCGCTCTTGGTCGGAGAGGGTGGATGAGGGCACCTTCTGCTTCCGGAGCCATTCCAGCACCCCTTCCGGGGAAAACAGCTCCAGTGCAATCACCGGCGCACGGCTGCGGATGGTTTCCAGAAGAGACGCCGGATCCTCGGTCAGCAGAAGAAAGGTCACAAAGGACGGAGGTTCTTCCAGAGAGAGCAGCAGGGCATTCTGTGCCTGCGTGGTCATAGTATGGGCATTGTCAATGATATAAAATTTCCGCTCACCGTCGTTTGGTGTGATGTACAGTGTCTGCCGGATCTGCCGGATCTGCTCCACGCCGATGGTAGCTTTGTCGCCGTTGGAGATCCACAGTACGTCAGCGGAAATATCCTTCAGGATCCGGGAACAGTTGGGACAGACGCAGCAGGGCAGGGGATGAGAGACGGATGTCCGGTGTTCGCAGACGGATGCTGCTGCAATCAGCCGTGCCGCTGTTTTTTTCCCGCAGCCGGAAGGACCGGAGAGAATATAGCCGTGTGCCGCTCTGCCGTGTATCAGATCGGTTGCCAGGGTGTCCCGCATATACCGGTTTCCAAGAAGTGACGCAAAAATTTCCCGCATATCTGTACTCCACCGCCGCTGGCAGCAGATGACAGCAGCTCCAAAAACATTTCGGATCATGAATACCAATATTATAACATAAAACCGCCCGGATTGTCAAACCTATTATTATAAACGGAATGTGAACAAGAGGTGTGTATGGCAAAACGATTTCTGAAAAATAACCGTCCGCTGGTGTTTGCGCTGGGTGCCATGGTGTTTCTGTGCGCTGTCCTGCTGGTGCTGTATTTCTTTGCCAGAGAGGAAAATACCCTGCTGAAAACTGCCCGGAGCGAACAGTTTCTGGCACTGGCGGCAGGAGAGGCGGAAGCGGCGCTGGCAGCTTGGGAAACAGGTTCTCCCACGGCGGTAGTGTATCACCGTATTACATCCGCAGCGGCATATCTTACGATGGCGGCTCCCACGGAATACAGCAGGGAAATGGCGGAAAAGCTGCGGACGGCAGGGGAACTTCTGCTGCAGGGGGAGATACTTCCGGCAGATACTACAGAAATTCTGCAGACGGCGGCATACGGCGGATATGAGAAGCCCGAGCACGGGAAAGCCGGAGATGACGGAATGCCGGCAGGTGAAAATACACCGCAGCCATGGGCAGAAATGCCTTCCGTTTCCCGGAGAGAGGGGCTGAAGCTGGCGGAAACCATGACCCAGACAGGGCGGACGCTCCACCCTGCTTACGGAAAGAATCTGGTGTATACCTGCCGGAATGTGTATGTCCGTCTGTCCCACAAAGGCGGTGTTCCCCTGGAGATGGCGGTGTATACCCCGGCGGTCCATGCCCCCTCCTATCCGGAAGAAGCCTGTGAATTTCGCAGCGGCCGGTTTCTGGAGCAGTTTCTCCCCCGTTCACTGGGGACATCATCGGCGGCAGATGCGGAGAAAACAGAATTCCTGTACCGGTTCCGGTATCCGTGGAGCGGGGGGCAGATACAGGTGGATGTACGGAAGGATACGGGCAGGATCGTCGGTTTTCAGATGCTGACGGAAGAAAAAGAACAGTCTCTCTCTGCAGAAAAAGACTGTTCTTACATATAGGATTACGAAACGCTTACGGTGAACGCTGTGGGATCTTCCCCCACAAACATGATGTATACGGCATCCAGTTCTCCTTTGGCGGGCAGCTGGACAGATCCGGAGATCACAATGATCCCTTCCGACGCTTCCATGACGGCAAGACCCTCAGCCAGTACCCCGGTGTCGGCGGCGATCAGCTTGTCAGGATCATATCGCACGATAATGGAAACGGGCACGGGTTCTTCCGAGACCTTATCCGAAGACAGGGCTATCACCGGCATGAACAGATCCGCCGCCTGGTGTCCCACCCGCACCGAGAACTGCACCGCAGGCTGATTCGGGTCTGCGCCGGAAGCTTCCACCGTCACGGTGCATACCGCACGGGCAGTACCGTCCGAAAGGGTGATCGTGCAGACACCTTCTTTCAGGGCAAAGAGATACAGACCGCCTGTGGTACTCGAAACTTCCAGAACCTCCGGATCCGATACCTCGCAGGTGACACGGTTATGGCGGCTGCCGTTGTAGCGGAAGGTCAGAACCGCATCCTCGCCTTTCCGCAGGGTAATTGCATCGGTGGGAAGGACAAACAGTTCTTCCGCTTCTTCCACGGTCACGAAGAAGTGCGCCATAACTCCTTCATAAGTGACGTTCACAAGTACCTCGCCGGGTTCCGAGAAATCATAGAAGAGGCGATAGCCTTCCGTGATCCGTTTGGTTTTGCCGTTGTCGTATTCTGCCTCCAGTACCATACCGGCAGGATCCAGCTCCTCTTCCGTGGTATATGCCGTCCTGTCAGGCAGAACCAGAACGGTCAGATAACGGATAGCAGGTTCGGTTACGGAAACCTTCAGTACAGCAGATTTTCCGCCATAGTATATCGTGATCTGCCGCTCGCCGGTTCTGTTCAGATCCCCCTCCCAGGTAATGCCATTGTCCGGCCAGGTTACGGTGGTGGATTTGCCGCCCCGGGTTACGGAAAGTTCCAGACCGGTCAGGTCGATTTCCTCATCGGTGGTGTAGGTCAGACGTTGAGGCTGGGAAACGATCCGGATGGCGGAAACAGCCGCTTCTTCCACCTGAATGGTGAAGGTGGTGGTTTTTCCTCCGTAGGTAACGGTGACGGTTTTTCTGCCGGTGCCGGTCAGATCCGCAGAGGTGCTCCAGCCGCTGTAGACGGTTTTTGTGGTGCCGTCGGTGTAATTGACGCTGAGGGTCATGCCGGAGGTGTTGAGAGACTCACCCACCTGATACACAGTTTTGTCCGGCATTTTTTCCACCTTCAGGGAGCGCACTTTCTTTTCCGCAACGGTCACATCAAAGTAAGCGGATACCCCTTCTACGGTAACGGTGACTCTGCTGGTACCGGCTTTGTCAAAGGAGTAGCTGGTGGTGAAACCGGTGGTGAACAGCTTTGTGGAGCCGTCACCGTAGGTTACTTTTACCTTCAGTCCGGCTGTATTCAGGGATTCCTTCAGATCGTATGTAGTTTTTGTTGGCAGGGTCACGATTTCGGCTTTTACAGGTCCCTTGTTGACCACTTCCACTGCAAAGGAGGTTTTTCGCTGTTCGTATGATACCGCAACGGTTTTCCGTCCGGGGGAGGAGAAATCATACGACACCGTAAAGCCTTTGGTGATGATCTCTTCGCTCTTGTCCGCATAGACAACTTTCAGTGAAAGACCATCGGTGTTCAGCTTTTCGCCCACGGCGTATTCCAGTTTCTTCGGTTTTTCCGCTATGGCAATGGAACTGACGGCGGGCTGTCCCCGGCTGACGATCAGTGTAACGGCGGTGCCTTCCGTGAAGTAGTAATTGCTGTCATCGCTGTAGCCGGTGTACTGGATCCGCAGGATGGTACCGGCGTCCGCATCGTTGTATTCTTCCAGAAAAGTACAGGTCAGTCCTGCTTTGGTCAGGGCGCTTTGCATTTTTGTCTTGTCGGAAGCCGTGGCTTTGGGAATGGTCACATACACCTTTTCCTTTTCCGCATCCTCCAGTTTGACCAGATACAGAGATACTCTGCCTCCCTTTTCCCCCCGCACCAGGGTTTCCCCGGCTTTCTTCCCGGTGAGTACCCCTTTTTCGGAGATGGAAACCATGGCTTCGTCCGCATACCAGACTGTACCGGTTTCTGCGGCATCCCCGAGAGCAGGCAGGGAAATCTTTTCTCCTACCGCGCCGGTGATAGTGCAGGGGAGCCGGTTTTCGTAGGATACCTGAATGAACATTACGGCTGTCTGCCCCCCTGTGGAAGCACTGACCACCGCAGAACCGGCGGAAAGTGCTGTGACCAGTCCCTGATCGGTAACGGAAACCACATCAGGGGCGGTGGAGTAATACTGGGTTTCCAGACCGGAGCCAAGCTCCATGGTGCAGGTGTCACCGATGTCCAGTACCACTGAGGTCAGTTCATTCTGAATCTGCGGTCCGGGATTCCATGTGCCCTCGCCGCTGACGGTCAGCGTTACCGTTTCGCCGTAGGGGATGGACTGACCGGCAGCCGGGCTCTGCGCCGATACAAGACCGGTTTGGATGTGGGAACTGATGGCATATTCCACCGTAAAGGAAAGACCGCACCGGTACAGGATTTTCTGCGCTTCCTCCAGCGTCATGAACTGAATGTCCGGTACAGCGCTTTCCCGGCTTCCCAGACTGACTACCACGTAACAGGGTGCGTTCTTTCGGTAGGAAGTGCCTGCGGCGGGGTACTGTGCCAGGATCTCACCGGCGGGCTTGTCGCTGACGATCCGGTCGCTGACCAGCAGCGTGTGCGTCCCGGCGGCTTCACTGTACTGCTTCCCGGTCAGATCCGCCATCACGGAGGCAGAACCGGTGGAAAAACTGTCCGGATTGTCGGCGGCGGTGATGGTCACAAGGGAGGATTTCACAATCGTCCCGGCGGCAGGCGTCTGTTCCAGTACCATACCGTGGGGCACATCATCGGTTTTCACCCAGTTCACTGTAACCTGTCCCTGTACAAGCCCTGCGGCATTGGTGAAGCCGGTGCGGTTCAGCAGGGAAACGGCACCCTCTGCCGTCATTCCGGTCAGCTCCGGCATGATGTAGGCAGGCGTGTGTCCATTGATCAGCACACGATAGCCGTTTTTTGTTTCTTCTTCGGCAACAACGGTACCGGGGGCATACCCGTCATGGAATCCTCTGCCGATGACCAGCCAGTCTTCATCCGTCACCACGGAAATTTCGGAATAGGGAACCCCCAGAAGAGATTCCGTTTCCCCCGGCAGATCGGCGATCTCAAACAGGGAAGTGAGAAAGATCCCGCAGCAGACCAGCAGCAGTATGATACCTGCCGCCAGCACGGTCAGCAGCAGCCGGACGCTGGGACCGCTGGATTCTTCCAGATGTTCGTTTTTCTGACGGGGGGGATCTGCTTTTTTCAGCTCCGGTGCCGTGAGCAGTTCTTCAGCTGTCATGGACAGGGGTTCTTCCGCAGTAACGGTTTCCGACTCCGCTGTATCCCCGCAGGAAAGAATCCCCGTGACGATTTTTGTTTCCGCAGCGGTTTCTGCCTCTGTCTTTACCGGTTCGGTGACCGGTGCGGCGGCAGGGGCAGCTTCGGCATTGTTCCGGGGTGCCACATGGATCAGATACGCCGTTCCGTTGGCGGAGAGCACATCGTATATATTGGATTCGGCACTGTGCATCCGTTCCTTGCCGTCTGCCAGAAGCCGTTCTCTTTTTTCGGTGAAATCCTCTTCTCCGGTGATAGTGCAGCCGTCGTCCCCACGGGAAAGAGCACAGTCGGTGGGCAGATATTCCAGTACCTCCACCATGATCCGCAGTTTTTTGTCGAATGCTGTATAGATAATGCCGCCGGCGGTGGTTCTGGAAACTGCGCCCAGAACATAACGGCCTTCCAGCAGGGTACCTTCCGGCAGCGGGACAGGATATGTCATGGAAATACCTCC
>JAFZET010000374.1 GCA_017560565.1 Clostridia bacterium
AACCGCCCTGTTCCACATTGAAGTCGTCGGTACCGGCTTTCAGCGCAATACCGCTGTCCTGGTTCATCAGGATCGCCAGCTTGTCCATAACGCTGTAGAACCGGTCATTTTCGATATTCAGCTGGAAGTCTTCGGTCAGCGTTTCCACACCGGCACCGTGGATGAACTTGGCAGGTGCGCCGCCGTAATGGGAATGCAGTGCCACACCCCACTGGTTCGTGCTGCCCACCGTATAGGCATAGGTGGATTCCCCGTTCAGGTTGGCAAAGGCGGAACCGTACCGGATCAGTTCGTCCAGCGTCCACTTGCTCTCTCTCACCAGATCATAGGGCTTTTCCAGCTGGTATTCTTCCATCAGATTTTCGTTGAAGAACAGACACCACATCCCGTCGAATGCCATCAGGTTGGCCGAGCCGGAAGCGAAATACAGCTTGCCGTTCAGGGTGTTGGTGGTGTTCACCTGAATATCCCACCAGGTTTCGTTCAGCTGCAGATGGGGAATGGTATACAGGTCCTGCAGGATCCCGTCGGTCACCAGAGAGATCTGTTCGCTGACCGGCAGATACATGATCTCATAGTCATCGCTGCCCCCCAGAACGGAGCTGCGGGCAGTGGTAAACATGGGCTGGTAGTTGCAGTCCGGCGCCACATGAAGCAGTTCGGTGATCACGCAGTTCAGTGCTTCTTCCACACCGCGGTTCCGGTTGTACACAGCATCATCCAGGATATTTCCGTTCAGCTCATCCCGGTTCATGGTCACGTACATATTGTAGAAATTATCCATGTTGTAGATCCGGTAGGAGGCGCCTTCAAAGTCCTTATCCGGATACTGCCATGCCGGCTCGGTTTCCGCAGGTACCGTTTCAGCAGAAGCCGTATCGGCAGCGGTTTCTGCGGCGTCTTCCGTATTTCCGCAGGCTGTCAGGGTGGGGGTAATCATGAGCAGGGATAAAAGCAGCGCTGTCAGGCGATGATTTCTCATAGTTGCTAAACCTTCTTTATAATGTTATTTTGTAATAGTATACCACTTTTCCCCAAAAAGTCAAGTGGTTCAGCCCACCGGATATGTGCCTGCCATGCCCCTTGACATCCCCGGGAATATCCTGTATAATTATCCTACTATATTACTGGAATTTAGGAGGTTTTCACCTCATGACCGATGAACGATTTTCCCGCACAGCCAGACTGCTCGGCCGCTCTGCCATGGACAGACTGTCGGTGGCACATATACTCCTGTTCGGCGTGGGCGGCGTGGGCGGTTATGTCTGTGAAGCCCTCGTCCGTTCCGGTGTGGGTGAGATCACCCTGGTGGATCCGGACACCGTGGCGCTGTCCAACATCAACCGGCAGATCATCGCCACCGAAGCCACCATCGGCATGCCCAAAGTGGAAGCCGCCGCAGACAGAATCCGGCTGATCAATCCTGCCTGCGTGGTGCATACCCGTCAGCAGTTCTATATGCCGGAATCAGCAGATGAATATGATTTTGCCGCTTACGATTATGTGATCGACGCCATTGACACCGTCACCGCCAAGCTGGACATTATCTGCCGCTGCAGGGAAGCCGGTACCCCGGTGATCTCCGCCATGGGCACAGGGAATAAAACCGATCCCACCGGATTTGTCATCACGGATATCTCCAAGACCAACACCTGCCCTCTGGCGTCCGTCATGCGCCGGGAACTGCGGAAACGGGGCGTGAACCACTGTAAGGTTGTCTACTCTCCTGTACCGCCGAAAAAGCCCCTGCCGGATCCTGAAGACGGACGGAAGCAGTCGCCGGCATCCGTGGCCTTTGTGCCGCCGGTATGCGGGCTGTATATCGCCGCCGAAGTGGTCAGGGAACTGACGGAAGGGCTGACACCGGACACGGAGGAAACACTGTGAGCAAAAAAGAAGATTTCACTCCGGCGGAAACCGCTGTACGGAGTGTACTGAAAAAATACCGGAAGGATATCTGGGCGCCCTTTATTTCCGCCATCAAGGAATACCGCCTGATCGAAGAAGGAGATGTGATCGGCGTCTGCATCTCCGGCGGGAAAGACTCGGCACTGCTGGCGGTGCTGATGAAACAGCTCCAGCGGTACTCCGATGTGCCTTTCCGGTGCGAATACATCTGTATGGATCCGGGGTATTCACCGGAAAACCGGCGGCGGATCGAGGAAAACATGACGCTTTTGGAGATTCCGGTACAATTTTTTGAGACCAACATCTTCAGAGTTACCTCAAAGACGGAAAAATCTCCCTGTTATCTGTGTGCCAGAATGCGCAGAGGGCATCTGTACAGCTTCGCCCGTTCTCTGGGATGCAACAAAATCGCCCTGGGACACCACTTCTCCGATGTGATCGAGACGACCCTGATGGGGATGCTGTGGGGTGCCCAGATCCAGGCTATGCTGCCCAAGCTCCACTCCACCAATTTTGACGGCATGGAGCTGATCCGCCCCCTGTACAAGGTGCATGAAGACGATATTATCGCCTGGGCAAGATACAACGGTCTGTCGTTTCTGGCCTGCGCCTGCGTGATGACCGAAAGTGCCGCTGTGGACGAAAATGCTTCCAAAAGGCGGCAGACCAAGATGCTGATCCGGGAGCTGAAAAAAGACAACCCGGATGTGGAAAAGAACATCTTCGGCAGCATCCACAAGGCCAACATCGACACCATGGTGGGGTACAAACAGCATGGTGTCAAGCACTCGTTTCTGGAAAACTACGACACCCTCACCGATGGGGAAAGCGAGGAAACATGAAAAGTATCTGGATCGCCATGAGCGGTGGGGTGGACTCCTCCGGTGCTGCCCTGCTGATAAAGGAAAAATACGCTTCCTGCGCCGGCGTGACCCTGACCATGCTGGGAACGGAAACCGATGCACAGAATGTACGGGATGCAGCGCAGGTATGCGGCAGGCTGGAGATCGACCACACTGCCCTGGACTGCCGAGAGGACTTTACCCGCAGGGTCATGCAGTACTTTGCGAACAGCTACGGGGCAGGAGAGACCCCCAATCCCTGCGTCATCTGTAACCGGGAGATCAAATTCGGCTTTCTGCTGGACGAAGCTCTGAAGCGGGGCTATGACGGAGTCGCCACCGGGCATTATGCCAGAATCTACAGAGACGCAAACGGTCACTGCATGGTACGCAAGGCGGCAGATGTCACAAAGGATCAGAGCTACGTTCTGGCACAGCTGACCATAGAACAGCTGCGGCACTGCGTCTTCCCCCTGGGGGACTACACCAAGGCGGAAATCCGGGAACTGGCGGCAGAGCATGGTTTTGTGACTGCCCATAAGAGCGACAGCCAGGACATCTGTTTTGTCCCGGACGGAGACTATGTGGAATTTCTCACCGCCTTCACCGGCAAAGCACCGGTTCCCGGGAAATATGTGGACGAGAATGGGAAGATTCTCGGTTCCCACAGAGGACAACAGTGCTACACCATCGGACAGCGGAAGGGGCTGGGCATCTCCATGGGACGGCATATATTCGTTCTGGAAAAGGATGCTCTGACCAACCGTGTTGTACTGGGAGACGAACCCGCCCTGTTCAAAAGCCGTGTCACCTGCACTCCCTTCCATCACCAGACCGCTTCTCCCCTGCCGGACGGAACCCGGTGTCTGGCAAAACTGCGCTACGCCCACAGAGAAGCCCCGGCCAGACTGTGGCATACGGAAGACGGATGCGTACTGGAATTTGACGCTCCCCAGCGTGCGCCTTCCCCCGGACAGTTTGCCGTATGCTATGACGGGGATCTGATGCTGGGGTCTGCCGTGATCCGATAAGGAAGAAACCGGCGATATACGGGACGGAACGAGAAAGGAGACAAATGCATGGCAGAATTCACCATCCGGGGAGAAAACTACCACTGGATTGACAAAGCCGAAGACAATGTGACAGACCTGTGCCTCCACGGACACGTCACCGTTGCCATCGGCAATACTGTACTTACAGGAGACGGAAACGTCAGTGCGGCGGCGCTTCTGCTGCTGAAATCCCTGACAGAAGACCACACGCCCGGGGAAATCCAGATGGTACCCTGCTGCGGCCATTTCTGGTGTCCGGACGAAGCACTGGAAAACGTCACCATCATCGGCTGCGACAAGGGGCTGGACTGGACGGTCGCCCACGAAAACGGCGCTGTCCGGCTGACTGCCATGGACGGAGAAACGGTTTTTGTGGATGAGTACGCCTATCTGGAAGAAGTTCTGCGGTTTGCGGAAAACGTGGATCGGTACTTCAGCCATTGTCCGCCCAGATTGCTCCCGGAAGATCCTTTCACGCGGAATGGGTATGCGGCATTTCGGAACGAATGGAACCGGTGGTACAGAGCGGGGGCAAGAACCTTATTCCGGGAATTTGTCCGGAAGGGACATGGTGCTGCGCACGCCCGTCTGGAACATCTGGAGGATGCAGATGCAGAGGATTATGCCGATATACTCATCGATGCCATGGCCAGTGAACAGCGTTATGACCGGCAGGGGAACCGCGACCGCACCGTCTATCTGCTGGATCTGTACGACCTGTTTCCGGCACCGGAGAAAGAACTGATCCTGCGTACCGTGCTGGACAGGCATATGCAGATCGATTATCAGAATATGTTTACCTATGCTCCGCTGCTGAAAGGGTTTGCCGGACGCGGTGTGACCGAAGCGGGAGAGATACTGAAAAAGCTGTACAACCACTACCGGACAGCATTGGAAAACCGCGCCCAACCGCCGGATGGATATGATGAACTGGGAGGCATGGTGGAACATCTGGCATGGGAACTGGATATCCGTCCTCATAGCTGGGAACAACCCGAACCGGAGAAAAGGACACAGGCGCCGCCGATGACCATAGAGACCGTGATAGAACATGCCCTGAACAGGACATCATCCGATATATTTCATCCGGCACGGTACAGAGATTTTTTGTGTGTGCAGCCGCCGGAGAAGATTGCACAGTTGGCAGAGGCAGTAAAAACAGTGGATGACCCGGATATAAAAGTGCGGCTGTATTCGCTGTTTGACGTTGTGAAATATCCGGGAGACCCTGCAGAAATGATCACTCTGCTCAAAGAACGGATGGATGCACTGAAAAGCTGGGTTGCTGCTGATGATGACGCGGAAAAGCAGCGACGGCTGGGGGCAATGTGTCTTGTTCGTGCCCTTGCCCTCCTGCATCATCCTGCTGTCCGAACACTGGCTCTGAAAATGGTGGAAATGTCAAAGCGGCAGGCAAATCTGCGGATCTATGCCCTGGATCTGTGGTGCGCCAATTTTGATGAAAAGACAGATGTTGACAGGATGATGGACTTTCTGGAAAAACGTCCGTCGGGAGAAGAATACACATACCAGTGTCATGACGAAGATATGAGCATTCTTCAGAATCTGTATACCCGTAAATACGAAGATCCCCGGATGTACGGGATTCCGGTGCGTATTTACATGGAAACATACTGCTCCACCTGCCGCCATACCGCTGTGGAAATCCTTGCCCGGCACGGAATGCTGCAGGAAGGTCTGCGGCGGCAGTGTCTGTGGGACTGTGAGCTGTCCACCAGAGAACTGGCAAAAGAGATGGAAGGAAAGACGATATAGAGAGGAAACCAATGACCGGAACATGGATTTATGCATTCCACACGTTTCTCTTTCATGATCAGCCGTGGGAAGCGGAAACAGAACTGGAAAACAACCGGTGGAAGCTGGAAATGATTCTGCAGAACAACCGCTGGAACATCAGGCGGGAGGAAAAGACGATATCTCTCCCGGACGGCAGAAAGCAGCTTCTGGGATACCGGTATTCCGGTCTGCCATGGAAGGACAGTACCTTCTGCGTAATGGTATATCCGGAACAGATCGTTCTGGAGATTCCTGTAACGGTACCCGATGCCGATGCTGTTGCCGCAAAGTGGGAAAAACGGCTGGGGATTTCCGCCGACCCGGTATGTACGCAGAGTAAGGGAGAATGTATGGAAGAAACAGCAAATGCCATCCGGGAGACAATCTTAGAAATCTATCTGGAGCTTGAACAGTGCAGCAGGAGAAATTGCAGCAAGGCGCAAATCAAAGAGCATAACCGTCTGATGGAGCGGCTGAACGACACCGTCAGAACGGAAATCGGAGAAGACCGGTCTCTGTATGAAGCGGTATTTCTCCCTCTGCTGGAACACGAAAACCAGTACATCCGCGGCAGTGCCGCTTCCCACTGTCTGCACCATGGCATTCCCTCTGAGCGGTGTATTCCCATACTGGAAGAAATCCGGGACACAACGGACAACATCATACTCCGGGTGGACTGCGGTATGAGTGTATGGGTATATCAGCATCCGCAGCACCGGCAGGAACCCGGAAGACAGGATGGGAAGATACAAAAAACGAATGAAGTATAAAAACAAAAAACGGGAGCCATTGGTTTCCCGTTTTCTCTTGCAAATCCGGCGAAAATCTGTTATAGTATCCTCATAGACATCCATCTGAAAAAACAAATCAGGGAGGACACCACATGAAAACCGATTATCGTACCGTACGGCTGACCGGCGGTTTCTGGAAGCTGAAGGAAGATCTGAACCGGGATATCACCATTCCCGCCGTATACAACCGTTTTGACGAAACCGGGCGGATCCGGGCTTTCCGCTGTGACTGGAAAGAGGGTATGCCCGATATGCCCCACATCTTCTGGGATTCGGACGTTGTGAAATGGATGGAAGGGGCGGCGTATGTGCTGTCCAGAGAAAACATCCCCGAACTGGAAGAAAAAGTGGAATCCCTGATCGATGAGATCGAAAAGAATCAGGGCGAAGACGGGTATTTCAACATCCATTTCACCGTAGTCAAGCCGGAAGCCCGCTTCACCAACCGGGACTGGCATGAGCTGTACTGCGCCGGGCATCTGATGGAAGCGGCTGTCGCTTATTTTGAAGCCACCGGTCGGGATCGGTTCCTGAAGATCGCCGAAAAATATGCCACCTACATCAAGGCTGTGTTCATGGACAAAACCGCAGGTCCCACCCCCACCTTCAGTACCCCGGGACACGAGGAAATTGAGCTGGCTCTGTACCGCCTCTACCGCTGCACCGGCAACCGGGACTGGCTGGATCTGTGTGCCCATTTCATCAACACCAGAGGTACCGACCCCAGTGAGGGAGAAGGCACCGCATGGGCAAACGGCAAGCAGGTGCAGTCCCACATTCCCGTCAGAGAACAGTTCTCCGCTGTGGGGCATTCCGTCCGTGCGGGCTATCTGTACACAGCCATGGCCGATCTGGCAGGGGAAACCGGGGACGAAGCCCTGATGACCGCCTGCCGCCGCCTGTATGAGGATCTTGTATACGGCAAGATGTACATCACCGGCGGGCTCGGTTCCACTTGCCACGGAGAAGCCTTCACCATCCCCTACGATATGCCCAACGATCAGGCGTACACCGAAACCTGCGCCTCCATCGCCATGATCTACTTCGCCCACCGGATGAACAAAATCGAGCATGACGCAAAGTATGCCGATACCATCGAAAAAGAGCTGTACAACGGGATGCTGTCCGGTCTTTCCCTCTCCGGAGACGCATTCTTCTACGAAAATCCGCTGGAAATCCATCTGGACAACTACAAGAAGCAAGGCGGACGCTACCCCATCACCCGCCGCCAGAAAGTCTTCGGCTGCTCTTGCTGCCCGCCCAACCTGAACCGGGTTCTCTCCTCTCTGGGGCAGTATTTCTACGCATGGGAAGACGGTACCGTATGGGTAAACCAGTTTGGTGACAGCACCTTTGCCTCTGACGGCATGAAAGTCACACAGGCTACTGAATATCCAGTAAACGGTGAGATCACCATCACAGCGGAGGGCACAGAAACCCTGTATGTCCGCATTCCCGACTGGTGCCCTTCCTTCACCGCCGACCGGGACTATGTGATGGAAAAAGGCTATGCCAAATTTGCCGGTGACGGCGTGATCCATATTGTATTCACCATGCTGCCCACCCTGATGCAGTCTGCTGTGGGCGTGTATAAGAATCTGGACAAAGCCGCTCTCCAGTACGGTCCCCTGATCTACTGTGCCGAAGGGATCGACCATGACGGAGATGTGCATTCCCTGTACTTCAACACGGATCCGAAAGCCGCCGACTGGCAGATGGAAGTATGCGAAACGTGCGGTCTGCCCGTATTCACCGGAAACGGTGCCAGACGGATCGATCATCCGAACCTGTCCGCTCATCCCGCCTTTTCAGGCTATCCCCGCCCGATTCCGCAGAATGCCCTGTACTATCCGCTGGATCTCACATATCAGCCTGCCCGCCTGCGGATGATCCCCTACCATACATTCGCCAACCGGGAGGAAACCAACATGATCGTATATCTGGGCTACGGCAGATTCAGCTTCTGTGAAGAATGAGGAAAGCACCATGAACATCAAAACCGAATTTTTTCGCATCGGCGGGATTCCCGCAAAGGCTACACCGGGCTGTCAGAATCTGACCGGCAGCGGCTCCCTTCCGGCTGTCCTGTACGGCGAAACGTCCGACAAGGTATATCTGTATCTCCACGGCAAAAACGGCTGTAAGGAAGAAGCGGCGGCTCTGGCTCCGGTTCTGTGTGCCGGCGGCTGGCAGATTCTTGCCATCGACCTGCCGGAGCATGGAGAACGGAAAGACGATCCGGAGGACAAAAAAGAATGCTTCCCCTGGACAGTGATCCCCGAATGGAAAGCAGTCGTAAAATGGCTGGATGAACGCTACAGCCGGGTGGCGCTGTGTGCGGTCAGCGTTGCTGCCTGGTTTGTCATGCGTACCTTCCGTGACCGTGCCTTTGACCATGCCCTGTTTCTCTCTCCCATCGCAGATCTCCGGCTGGTGATTGAAGATATGATGGCAAGAGCCGGGGTCACGGCAAGCGATCTCGGCTGGAAGCAGCACATCCCCACCGCTGAGGGGGAAACCCTCCACTGGGACTATTACGCCTACGCCGCCTACCAGCCCATCAACCGCTGGGACACGCCTACGGAAATTCTGTATGCAGAGAGTGACGCACTGCAGCCCCGGGAAACCATGGAAGCCTTTGCCCGCCGGTTCGGCTGCGGTATGACCGTGATCCCCGGTGAGCACTATATTCCCACGGACAGCCCGGCACTGCACCGGTGGCTGGCGGAGAAGATGCGGTAAATCTATGAAAATGCAATTACGCAGGGAAAGTGGTTTTTACGCCACCGTCCCTGCGTATTTTTTACGCAAAAAACGGGAACCATGTTTCCACAGTTCCCGCAATGCTTATATTTTTTTCGACATCACCAGTATCCGTGGTGAAAAACCGTACTTTTCATAAAATCCCACCGCCGGATTGCCGAGCACAACACGCAGATCCACCCGTTCCATGCCCGCTTTCCCCAAGGTTTCCATAGCCCAGTCCGTCAGCGCACCGCCCAGACCATGCCCACGGAATGCTTCATCGGCATACAGATATTTCAGCTCTCCCACACGGGCCCCGCTGTCTGTCCCGATGATGCAGAAACCTGCCAGCACCTCACCGCACCAGGCTGTCCGCACCTGCATTTTCCCGCTGCGGATTCCTGCGGCAATGGTTTCGAGTGTATCGGAAACCGGCTGGGTCGGGTAAACATACTCCCGGTTTTCGGCAGTGCGGTTATGATATTCTCCCAGTGTCAGAAGGGGTTCCTGCAGAAGCTGTACCTGTTCAGCCGTCAGCATGGTATACCGAAACTCCATCATTGCACACGTTCCGCCCAAAGCAGTCTGGCTGTCCGGGGCTCGGCAAAGGTCAGCGTTACCTTGCCATCTGTCGCATCATACACAGCTCCGGTGTCCTCATCCGTCAGCCGCCATGTGCCGTCTGCTGCATAGGGCAGATTCAGCGTCAGGGTATCTTCCCCGCAGTCTTCCATCCGGAACGCCATGACAAAGCCCTTTTCCGTTTCCGGATCCATAAAGCTGTAGGCAGTAAACCCTGCTCTGTAGGTATTGTCGTGCCATTCTGTCAGGGGATAGAAATCCTTCATCATGTATCCGCTGACCTTTTTCCATTCCGCCAGCCCGAAGCGCAGGTTATCGAAATCCTGATCCGGATCCTGCACATACTGGGAATCCACGTTCAGCACCGGCAGATAGGACGCACGCCAGATGTACCTGTCGCTCTTCCCGGTCAGATCCACCTGCCCCACTTTTTCTTTGGTATTGGCACCGCAGAAGGGCACCCACTTGTTGAACGCCGTGGTCATGGACAGACGCATGGAGGTGGTGGTACGGTCAAAGTCACTGCGGAGCATGGGCACGCCCCGGCGCAGGGATTCCAGATCGTTCCGTCCGCCGCCGCTGGCACAGGAGTCCACAAAGCCGCATCCGCCGAAGGACAGGGTGCAGGCAATGATGTCGTCCCACATCTTATAGTGACCGATAACGAACTTGTTTTCCGTGATCCCCCGCCGGTTTTCCCCTTCCAGACCGTCCAGATACCGCCACAGGGCACCGGGGTCAGAGTTGTTGTCTTCCCGGTAGATCTCTACTTTGTTCTCCCGCAGCACCTTGCAGACCCGCTCGGTAGTCCAGGCAAGACATTCGGGGATCCCGATATTGTTGGAAATGGAGCCGATTCCCTCTCTGCGGATGGCCCACTCGGGTTTATAGCCGTAATGCTTCACCAGATTGTCCGGATCCGTCACCCGTTCCGGTTCAAACCACATCATGGTGCGCATACCCTGTTCTCTGGCAAAATCCGTAGATTCCAGGAAGGTCTTGCCCGGCCATTTGTTTTTATCCAGCTCCCATGTGCCCACAGTACCCCACCAGTCGGTGATGGGGCTTGTGCCGTCGGGGGCAATGTACCAGCCTGCGTCAAACCAGCGGATATCCATGTGCAGTCCCTCCGCCAGAATTTTTTCCATAGAGGGACGCCAGGTATAATGCCGCTCGGAAATGCTGCCGTCAGAGTTTGGCAGACCTGTGTCGTAGGCAAGGAAGCAGGTGGATATGGGATGCAGCGGCGTTTGGGCATCAAAGGGCGGCAGGTTGCACCGGATAAACCAGCTTCTCCAGTAGTTGGTGGCGTAATGTTCGTCCCGTACAGAGTAGGGCGCACGGACAAACAGCGCAGTCCGTACCGTTTCGCCGGGCTTCAGATAGGTTTTCAGCCGGTTGGTGGACACAGCGGTATATGTAACCGTACTGCCGTCCCAGGCAAAATCCGCCGTCCAGGTGCCCGCCCAGCCGATGGCCAGCATCACGCCAGCCTCTCCGTATTCCAGATTGAAATAGGGGAAGTTTACATGGGTGGGTCTGCCGCTGTCGGACACAAAGTGTACCGGCGTTTCCGTCAGGTCGTATTCGTAGGGCGCATAGAAATTCTCATGATCCCCCAGGATCCCCCGCAGAACCGGGTTCCCACCGTCAAAGGTAATCACGGATTCCACGTTTTCCAGTACGGCACTGTCCGCATCCCCCTCGTTGGCAAACCATACCGTCCATTCGGAGGCACCGAAAGCCGGATAGAACACCGTCGCCAGCGTTACCGTTACACAGGTTCCCAGCCGATACCGTCTTGTTGTGGTTTCCTTTTCTGCCGTACAAGTTACCTTTTCGTCCAGCAGAGTCAGACCGGTCATACCGCTGTACGGCACACCGTCATACACAAAGCGCACCGGAACATTCGCCGGATCCGCCAGCATTTCCCGGTACCATGCTTCCGCTTTTGGATTTTCGTAATTTCTCAGCATATTGCATCCTCCTTGGGAGAGCAGATTCTGTCATTTTTCACTTTCTTCCAGCAGTCTGAGGGCTTCTCTGTAGTAATCCGGCAGTTCGCAGGTAAACCGCATTTTTTCGCCGGTGGCGGGATGGGTCAGCACCAGTGCCGCCGCATGGAGCATCTGCCCATGGAACAGTGCGGGGTGCTTTTTCACAAAGGGATGGTTCTCCCCGCCGTATACCGGATCCCCCAGTACAGGATGCCCGATATACGCCATGTGTACCCGGATCTGGTGGGTGCGCCCCGTTTCCAGCACCACGGAACAGTCAGTGATCCCACCCATCTTTCCGAGAGAAGTATAGTGGGTCACGGCGTGTCTGCCGTCTTTTGCCACCGCCATTTTCTTCCGATCCATGGGATGACGGGCGATGGGCGCATTCACGGTTCCCTTTTCTTCCGGCAGACCGCCGATCACCAGTGTCCGGTATTCCCGGTGCATGGAGTGATCGGACAGCTGTGCAGACAGCGCCCCGTGGGCCATATCGTTTTTTGCCACGCATAAAAGACCGCTGGTATCCCGGTCGATCCGGTGGACGATCCCCGGCCGTTTGACACCGCCCACACCTGACAGACTGTCGCCGCAGTGATGCATCAGACCGTTGACCAGTGTACCGGAGCTATGTCCGGGGGCAGGATGCACCACCATTCCCTGGGGCTTATTCACCACCAGAATGTCACCGTCCTCATAGACAATATCCAGTTCCATTTCTTCCGGAAGGACATCGTAATCCTCCGGCGGGGGGATCTGCACGGTAAACACTTCTCCGGCTTTCACCTTATCTTTTTTGGACAGGGGTTTCCCTTTCCCCGGTATTTCTCCCCGGAAGATCTGCCCGCCGTCCATGAGCCGTTCTATTGCCGAGCGTGACTGATCGGTCAGCCTGGCAAGCGCCGCATCGGCCCGGGTTCCGTCCAGCTCGGGCGGAATGACAACAAGGGACGAGAATTCCTCCCCGTCCCAGATTTCGTTATTCAGCATGATGATTCTCCTGGCTTTCCGCCTGCTGTTCAGCCACTTCTGCCGGTACTTCCTGCACTTTTTCCGTACCCAGCAGAATGTCCAGTGCGGGCTTCTTTGCCACAAATTCCATGTACAGCGTCCAGACAAACACCATGGCACAGCCTACGCATACAAAGGAATCGGCAGTATTGAATACATAAAAGTCAATGGCACGCACATCAATAAAATCCACCACATAGCCCAGTGCCACCCGGTCGATCATATTGCCGATACCGCCGCCAATGATCATGGCAGCCGCCGTCCGTACCCACCGGCTTTTGGGTGCATCCCGGAATATCCACACCAGCAGCAGGACAATGGACACAGTAGACAGGATCATGAAGACCCAGCGATGGTTTGCCAGCATACCGAAAGCAGCCCCACGGTTTTCCAGATAGGTCAGGTGGAGAATGTCTTCGATCAGCGGCAGGGTATCGATATCCTTCAGATGCGCAACCGCCAGATATTTCGTCCATTGATCCAGTGCCACGGCGGCCAGGATCATAAGCAGTGTCCAGAACATGGGATCTCCTTATTTATTTTCCGTGTTTCTTGGGTTTATGAGGTTTCTGTGCGTCGATCAGGGGCTGACGGCGGATCTGTGCCACGTTGTCAGCACTCTTTTTGGAATTATATATGAAGTCAAACTCACCGGTCAGACCAACATTCCGGATTTCTTCCGATGCAAACAGATCGTCCAGCGTACCGGATTTCTGTTTATTTACATCAGGCTTTGCGGCTTTCTGCCCGGTGGTGAGATATTCACTGGCAAAACCGGAGAGAAAATCTTCTTCCTTGCCTTCCGCTTCCGGCTTTTCTGCATCCGCAAAGAAATCCGCATTGTCTTCTGCCGGTTCTCTGGCGGCACGATGGCTGGACCAGTCGATCCGCAGAAAATCATCGTCTTCTTCCTCTGTGTACAGGGAAGACAGAATGTCCCCTTCCGATTCTGCTGCGCTGTCCCATTTTTCAGAGTCAGTCTCTGCGGCAGACATATACGTTTCCTCTTCCACCGGACTGGCTTCGGGTTCGGTCGTTTCCGCCTGCTCCGGTACCGGGGTATATCCGCCGCTGAGCATCTCCTTGGTTTCATAGAAACGATCTGTCAGACGACCCAGTTCTTCCAGCTCCTCGATATGCCTGGCATACATATTGTACACAGACTGCCGGAAGCTTTCGATTTCCGCCACCATGCGGTCGGCAATATTGTCCTGTGCGGCAATAAAGTCAGCATCCGCCGGCTTCTGTACAGGTTCTGCCGGTGCGGGGACAGGAATGGCTGCCGCTTTCTTTTCCGCCTCCCGGAGAATCCCTGCCGCTGCCGTTTCCGCATCCGCAAGGAGTCTGGCTGCCTTCAGTCTGGCATTTTCGATGATTTTAGCGGCTTCTTTTTTGCCTTCTTCCACAAGGGATTCCGCTTCCGCAGCAATCTTATCCTTTTCCCTCAGGGCTTCTTCCCGGTATTCGTTCTGTCCGGCTGCCTGTGCTGCCATTTTCCGGCGCAGCTCCACACATTCTCTGACCAGAGCCGCATAATGGTCGTTGGCATACGCCAGGTATGTATCCACTTCTTCGCAGGAATACCCTCTGACGGCTTTTGAAAATTCTACGCTGCGCAGTTTCAGTTCTGCCGGTACCATATTACCCTCCTGCTTGTCTCGGCTGATACGGAAAAACAGGCTTGCCCGTTCCCGTACCGGCGTTTTTTGTATATGAAAAAATCAGAACTATTTTACTATTTATATTTCCGGCAGAGAATCCTTCGTCTGCCGCGTTTGGTTTCCTCATCCGTCCGGTCGATCCGGCATTTCCCCCAGCCCCGTATGGTCAGAACATCCCCGGGAAGAATCTGGCGATCTACATCCAGTACAGGTGTATAGTTCCGTTCCACCATACCGGAGCGCACAAGATCGGCGGCATCCTCTCTGGAAAGATTGGTCAGCGCACGCACCACCCCATCGATCCGGGGACTGGCTGCCGTTACGGAAACCGTTTCGTATTCTCTGGGAATCACCATACCCGGATCCGGTTCCGCAGGTTTGATCTTCACGGCATCTCTGCCGATTTTTGTCAGGTTTTCCGTCAGATATACAGCGATGTCCGGGGTGGTAAAGACCAGTGCCCCCTCTGCCGTAACCGCAATCTCTCCCAGCACCGACCGCTCGATCCCCAGTGCCAGAATGGCTCCCATGAAATCCCTGTGGGACAACAAAGCGAAGCCGGAGCCGGTGATCTGCAGGGCACAAAGCGGAATCTCCTCCGTCAGGGAAGGATCTTCCCGGAGAAGCATAGCAAACCAGGCTTCTCTTGCTTCGTCAAAAGCCCCTTCGTATCCTCCCTTGGGGGACGGCGGTGTTTCCGTCATCCGCCAGTCCGGCAGAAAAACAGCCATAGTCCGCTCGCATCCCCGGCAGCCGCCCCAGAAAAAAGCACGATCCGCCTGATGGCACCGCAGCAGGACATCGTGGACAAGAAGCCGTTCTCTTGGCGTCAGAAACGGCATGGCAGCGGTGGCATATTCAGCAGACGAAGCCGTTTCCACAGCACGGGCACAGAGAAGCTGTTCTTCTTTGGTCAGTTCCGTTTCCATAAATTTCCTCTCAGATAAGCATGGACAGAATGGAGATCAGGATAAATGTAAAGAAAAAGGACATATCAATGGGCAGACCCTGAAACAGATTCAGCCGTTCCATCAGTGCACGCACCGGTGCAATCACCGGCTCTGTCACAGCATACAGAAACCGGGGCAGCGGATTGTCTTCGTTCATGGGAAACCAGCTCAGGATAGCCCGTCCCAGCATGAGAAGCTCCAGAGCGCTGAGCAGCAGAGAAAGGGTCATCTGCAGGAGAAAAAGCAGTGTATTCAAGAGAACTCCTTTGGTATTACCAGCTAAAAAAACCTGAGCTACACCGGAGATGGTATAGCTCTGTTCTGTTTGTATGAAGATCCAAAATGGGTACAGAAACAAAGCCCTGTTATACGATAGATGTAGCAGAGTGTTTCCGGAATATGTAAGATCAGAAGTTTCTCAGTTGAAATCGCCGAATTCGTCTTCAGCGGGTTCCGCAACGGGTTCTTCTTCTCTTGCCTTCTGACGGGTCTTGAGCTGTGCATCGCCCACATCCACATTGGAGGGAGTGATCACGTAAGCCTGGTTGGCGATCCGCTTGATGGAACCGTCGATGGAATATGCCACGCCGGACAGGAAGTCGATCAGTCTGCGGGAGGTTTCCTTATTGGTGTTTTCCAGGTTCAGCACAACGGTGCACTTGTTCAGCAGGTGGTCAGCGATCTGGGATACGCTGTCAAAGCTCTGCGGGCGAACGACCTGCATCTTGATGTTGTTGCCGGAAAGGCTGAGACCGCCCATAGCTGCTGCAGTATTCTGAACAGGTGCGCCCATAGGAGCGTTCATACCGCCCATCTGCATATCGCTGTCGTCTTCACCATCATTATAGCCATCGAAGCCGCCGTAGTAATCGTCTTCATACGCTTCATCGTATGCTTCATTGGTGCCGGTTACCTTCTTGATTCGATCCATAAGTCCCATTTTTTTGCCTCCATTATTTGAACTGTCTTTTCACAGTCATTTACATCTGATAATTTCTTTCCCCGAAGAGAGCGCTTCCCACTCTCACCAGGGTTGCCCCCTCCAGGATAGCTTCGGCGAAGGTATCGCTCATGCCCATGGATAATATGGGGTCTTCTATATTATGCTTGTTTTTTGCGAAAAAGTCAATAAAAATTCGATAAGATTCTTCAAAATATTTTCTGACTGCGTCTTTTTCTTCGCAGATCGGTGCCACTACCATCATCCCGCGCAGGGACAGCGACGGCATTTCGGCGATCCGTGCCAGAAACTCCGGGGCTTCTTCGGGAAAGATGCCGCTTTTGGCTTCTTCACGACCGGCATTCACCTGCACCAGTATGGGAGTAACGACCCCACGCCGGATGCTCTGTCTTTCGATCTCCTCCGCCAGATGCACCGAATCCACCGAATGGATCAGATCCGTCTTTCCCACCAGGTATTTTACCTTGTTGGTCTGCAGATGTCCGATGAAGTGATACTGTCCGCAGGGGTGCACCACATCATATTTTTCGGTAAACTCCGTCTGTCGGTTTTCGCCGGCCATTTTCAGCCCGCAATGGGTCATCAGATAGGCTATATCCTCTGCCGGATAGGTTTTGGATGCTGCCAGCAGAGATACTTCCGCACCCGCCCCGCGGCGCAGTACAGCCTCATGGATCTGTTCCATGATCCTGCGGTAGTTGCCGCTCAGGGTATTTTTTCGTTCTTCTGTCATTTTACTGCCTTTTTCCTGTATGATAATCCGGTTTCCCGGGTTTATCCGATTTTCATTATCCCACCACTTTGCCGACTTCCAGCTCCGTGCCTTCCGTGATGATAACATCGTTCATGCGGAGCCAGCCGTAGGGGCAGTCGGGATCTTCTTCCCCTTCCACGCAGATATAGTAACCGTCACCCTCATACACGATCTGAATCCGCTTGAATTTTACGGTTACTTCATCCAGCACATACACGCCTTCATATCCGTCCAGAATCCGGACAGCCGATGTGGGCACAGAGAAACCGCGGTACTCCGCTACGGATATCTGCACCGGCTGCATTCTCGTGTAGTCAAACCCTTCCGGAATAGACTCGCACACAAACACAGCAACCGCCCCCGTACCGGGCAATTCCGGAATCACGGTATCCAGCGTCATACGCAGGCTCATGTTGCCGTTGTAGGGGAACACCAGTGTATAGGTATATCCGTC
>JAFZET010000375.1 GCA_017560565.1 Clostridia bacterium
AGCCGGGAAAAGATCCGCAAAAACGTCATTGCCGAAATGGCTGATGCCGGTGTGGAAGTCTCCGAAGAAGTCATTGACCGCATGACCGAAAAGCGTCTGCGGGAGGAGATCAAGGGCGGTGTCCAGACCATCCAGTATCAGGTTGTCACCCTGCTGACCACCAACGGTCAGGCCCCCTTCGTCACCGTATTCATGTATCTGGGCGAAGCCAAGAGCGAACAGGAAAAGAACGACTTGGCAAAAATCATCGAGGAAGTGCTGAAGCAGCGCATCCAGGGTGTCAAGAATGAGTCCGGTGTATGGGTCACCCCCGCATTCCCCAAGCTGATTTACGTTCTGGAAGAACAGAACATTCACGAAGATTCTCCCTATTTCTACCTCACTGAGCTGGCTGCAAAGTGCACCGCAAAGCGCATGGTTCCCGACTACATCTCCGAAAAGAAGATGCTGGAGCTGAAGGTAGATCAGAACGGTGAAGGTCACTGCTACACCTGCATGGGCTGCCGCAGCTTCCTGACCCCCTATGTGGATCCCGAAACGGGCAAACCCAAGTATTACGGTCGGTTCAACCAGGGGGTTGTTACCCTGAATCTGGTGGATATTGCCCTGTCCTCCGGCGGCAACAAGGATAAGTTCTGGGAAGTGTTTGATGAACGGCTGGATCTGTGCTACCGTGCCCTGATGTGCCGGCACAAGAGACTCCGCGGCACCCTGTCCGACGCTGCCCCCATCCTGTGGCAGAACGGTGCCCTTGCCAGACTGGAAAAGGGTGAAACCATTGACAAGCTCCTCTACGGCGGGTACTCCACCATTTCTCTCGGTTATGCAGGTCTGTACGAATGCGTAAAATACATGACCGGAAAGAGCCACACCGATCCGGAAGCAACCCCCTTTGCTCTGGAAGTGATGCAGTACATGAACAAAGCCACCGCCAAGTGGAAGAAGCAGGAAAACATCGACTTCTCCCTGTACGGCACACCGCTGGAAAGCTCCACCTACCGGTTTGCCAAGTGTCTGCAGAAGCGGTTCGGCATTGTGCCCGGCATCACCGACAAGGCGTACATCACCAACAGCTACCACATCCATGTAACGGAAGAAATCGATGCATTCTCCAAGCTGGCTTTTGAAGCCAAGTTCCAGGCACTCTCCCCCGGCGGTGCCATCAGCTATGTGGAAGTGCCCAATATGCAGGACAACATCGAAGCGGTACTGCAGGTCATCCGGTTCATCTACGACAACATCATGTATGCCGAGCTGAACACCAAGAGCGACTACTGTCAGGTATGCGGCTTTGACGGGGAGATCACCGTTGTGGAAGACGACGGGAAGCTGGTCTGGGAATGCCCCGCCTGCCATAACCGGGATCAGAGCAAGATGAATGTTGCCCGTCGCACCTGCGGCTACATCGGTACCCAGTACTGGAATCAGGGTCGGACGCAGGAGATCAAGGAACGGGTGCTGCATCTTTGATGCAAGATAAGAAGTAAGCGTTCAGAAATAAGAAGCTGTAAAAACGAAAGAACGGTTGTCCCCGGGAGGATAACCGTTCTTTTTGTTGTTTGGATCAGATGAAACGCAGGGAGTCGCAGAAGTTCTGCATACTTTCCAGAATTTCCGGAAGATTATCCATTTCATCCGTATTTGCGATAATATGGTTTACCATTTCCAGAGCCTGCAGTCTGGTGTTTGTGTTCTCACCGCTTTTGTTCACAGGCTTCAGATCGTCGTACATTCTGGTGTACAGCTGGATCAGCTGCTGATTGGTGGTTTCCCGGCATCTGACAACATCGGCAAGAGCCTGTGCCTTTGCCTGCCCGGCAATGTCTTCCGGTCCCTGACTGACCTGCATGGTTTCCAGTGCGTGTACAGTCTTGTACAGATATTCGCTGTCCTTACGTACCGCTTCGATTTTGTCCAGCACATAGTCCATGGACAATTTGCCCCAGGTGCAGATTTCTTCTGCGTTGGCTTCTGCTTCGATAACTTCGTTCTTGATATTTTCCTGTGCGTTCATGTATGTTTCCTCCGATATTTTCTGTGTATCGGACGGATGCACTGCTGTGCGGTCTTCTTCTGCATGGACATTCTGCCTTTCGGTTTGGTCGATCAGGCAGATATGGTCTTCCGCCAGACGGTACGCCCGTCCTTTTTTCACCAGACCCTCGGCCCTCTTCGGCCAGGTCGGTTCTCTTTCATTTCCATGCATATCAGTGACCCTTACGTTTTTTTCGATGGGTGAGCCCCCCTTGTCACGATAGTTCGGCGCTGTTTTTTGTGATGGGTGCCATCCCCTGCCGTGTTCAGTATACCACAACCGCCGGATAATTGTCAATAGAAACCTCTTGACTTCCTGCCGCTTTTTCTGCATTCCATAAACAAAAGAACGGTCGTCCTCTGATGAAGATAACCGTTCTTTTTGTATCAAAGTATTACTGAATGACATTTTTTGCCCAGAAACCCGATTTCAGCATGGGCATGGCAATTGCCATTTTGATAAGGTCTGTTGCCTGCACCAGTCCGTAACAGGCAAGGATGGAAAGATCCGTATGCCGGCAGAGCAAAAAGGATACGACCACCGGTACACACCAGGTATAGAAACAGTCGAACAGGAATGTAACGCCTGTTTTGCCCCCGGAACGGATGGTAAAGTAGGCAACATGAATATACGCATGGATGGGCAGCACCAGTCCCTGAATCCGCAGCATGGCGGCTGCGAGATCCCGTGTGCTCTGCTCCACTTCGTACAGCATGGGAACAAGGGATGCTGTCAGAATCTGCAAAAGTCCGAGAACAATATGAGACACCAGCGTGACAAAGATCAGCTTCCGGTCTATGTCCTTTGCTTCTTCAATATTCCCCGCACCCAGCTGCTGTCCGACCATAATAGCCGTCACGGAACCCATAGCCATCATGATGATACAGAACAGATTCCAGGCGGAGGTGGCAATATTGGAAGCAGCCACCACTTCCAGTCCCCGGAAAGCATAGTTGCCGCTGATTACAGTCATCCCAAGAGACCACAGCATTTCATTGAACATCAGAGGCGTACCGGTGATGATGATCCGTTTGCAAAGGCCCGCCGGAATGGCAGGAGAATGGTATGCCCCTTCGATGTAACGGTATTTTTCGTGCTTCAGGTGGGTGTAGATCACCACATATCCGGCTTCCAGTACACGGGCAATGACTGTAGCCAGTGCGGCACCGGCCACACCCATGGCAGGCATACCGAACTTCCCGAAGATGAAAATATAGTTCAGTACCAGATTGGTCAGAATCGCGATGACCGAAGCCACCATAGGGTGAAAGGTTTCGCCGGTCTCCCGGAGCAGATTCACATACACCTGGGAAATCATGAACGGAATCAGTCCCCAAATGGAGATATACATATAGGCTTTGGCTTCCTTCATGGCAGCGGCAATATCTGCGGCGGTGTTGCTGTCGTTTTCCAGAAACAGCAGACACAGATTTTCCCCCCACAGAAGGAATACGGTCACGGCAAGGGCAGTCACACCGATCCCGAACAGCATCCGGAACCGGAAGGTATCCTGCATCCCCCGCCAGTCGCCCACGCCGAAGAACTGCGCCCCGAAGATGGATGCACCGGAAAGGCCTCCGAACAATGTCAGGTTGTAGACCATACCCACCTGATTGACAATAGAAACCCCGGACAGCGGCACCGTACCCAGAGAACCGACCATCAGGTTGTCCAGCAGGGTCACAAAACTGGTAATCCCCTGCTGGATGATCAGCGGCAGGGCAATGGTCAGCACCATCCGGTAGAATGCCCTGCTGCCGATGTATTTTTCTTTGAAAGACTTTATCATGCGGGAGTCCGATTATTCTCCCAGCTTGAAACCGAAGAAATTCTTGGTATTGTTGTAGCAGATATCGCAGACCAGCTGCGCCAGTGCTTCCGTATCGAAGGGATACATCCCCTCTTCCACCCATGTACCAATCACATCGCACAGAATCCGGCGGAAGTATTCGTGACGGGGATAGGAAGTAAAGCTGCGGGAATCGGTCAGCATACCCAGGAACTTGCCGAATACGGACAGGTTGGCCAGCTGCTGCATCTGGGCACGCATACCGTCGATGGTGTCGTTGAACCACCAGGCAGAACCCTGCATCACCTTGGGATACCCGTCGCCGGAAGTCTGGAAGCAGCCCAGCATGGCACCGATGGCAGCATTCTGGGTGGGATCGATGGAGTACAGAATGGTTCTGGGCAGAGCGTTTCTCGTTTCCATCATATCCAGCAGCTTGATGATATCGGCCATGTTGCATACACCGATGGTATCAAAGCCGGTATCTGCACCCAGTGCCTTGTAGATGTTGGTGTTGGCATTCCGGTATACACCCATGTGGATCTGCATGACCCAGCCCTGCTTTGTATATTCTTCAGCCAGGAAGGACATCATGCCGCACTTGAATACGGACAGCATTTCAGGCGTTACGTCCTTACCGTCGGAAGCCAGCGCCACATCCATAGCCTGCTGTACATGATACGGATCCGGTTCCACAAACATGGGGAATTCGTCCAGCCCATGGTCGGCGGTACGGCAGCCCATTTCGGCAAAGAAAGCGATCCGCTTCGACAGAGCCTCCTTCAGAGTAGCAACATCCTTGATTTCCACACCTGCTGCGGCACCCAGCTTGTCATAGTATTCACGCAGACCGGGTTTGTTGATATTGAAGCATTTATCCGGACGCCATGCAGGCAGCACCTGGGTCTTAAAGGAAGCGTCTTCTGCCAGCACCTTATGGTATTCCAGCGTATCGGCGGGGTCGTCCGTAGTACACAGCAGATCCACGCCGGACTTTTCGATCAGGCTTCTCACCCGCATATCGGGCTGTGCCAGTTTGGCGGAGGTCAGTTCCCAGATCTCGTCACAGGTATCGGGGGACAGGATCAGTTCGCAGTCGAAGTACCGGCGCAGTTCCAGATGGGTCCAGTGGTACAGGGGATTGCCGATCAGGGAGGGCATTACGGATGCGTATGCCTTGAACTTTTCGTAATCGGAGGCATCCCCGGTGATATACTTTTCGGGCACCCCGGCGGAACGGATGGCACGCCACTTATAGTGGTCGCCGCCCAGCCACAGCTCGGTGATATTGCTGTACTGCTTGTTTTCGGCAATATCCTTCGGGCTAACGTGACAGTGATAGTCAATGATGGGCAGCTCTGCCGCATAGGTATGATACAGAATCTTGGCGGTTTCGGTGGAGAGCAGGAAGTTCTTTCCCATGAAAGTTTTCATTTATATATCCTCCGGTGCGTTTATCAGAATTTTCTTTCCTTTATCATACAGGATTCCGCCCGTTTTGTCAAGAGGATGTGTATCGTCTCCCCTGATTCTGTATCTTGCAATTCCGGCTGCTCTGTGCTATACTATATCTATACAATGATAAAATCTGAGGTTTTTCTTTTCATGAAACGAGTTTTCTGTCTTTTTCTGAGCATCCTGATGCTGATTTCCCTGGCTGCGGGTGTGTCGGCCTCCAATTCTCTGACCACCACCAATCTGCCGGACGGTTCTCTGACTTTTACCATAAACGGCAGCACGCTGATCATTTCCGGTGCCATACACTGTGACAATCTGGAAAAGATCTGGCTGATGGCAGGGGAATCCGAGCGCATCATCGCCGCCCGCAACAGCACGGCATTCAAGGAAACCCTTTCCCTCTCCGGCACCTCCACCATTCCTGTAAAGGTTTACACCAAGAAGACCACCGAAGAAATGTATTGGAGCTACATCTGGCAGACGGTTTTTATCGAGTATACCGCCGCCGGGTATCGCTTCGTGTCCACGCCGGTTTACGACCACAACGCCGCCATGATGGAAACCTGGATCAACCCTGCGGAACATATTGCCGCTGTGGATCCGGCGGTGGCTGAAAAAGCATCGGAGATTGTGGGTAGCGAGACCGATCCGTACCGCAAACTTCTTGCCATCCACAGCTGGGCGGCGGAAAATCTGTACTACGACAATGACTATTATACCGGCAAAACCACCTCCACCTCCCTTGACCCAAAGGATGTACTGGAAACGGGACGGACGGTCTGCCAGGGATACGCCAATCTGGTGCAGGCTCTGTGTCATGCCCAGGGGATCCCCTGCATTCTGATCACCACATGGAGTGCCGGTACGGGGACGGACGGTTTTCTTTCCGCAGAAGACCATACTGCTATAAACGATTCCAACCATGCCCATGCCGCTGCCTGGGTAAACGGCCGCTGGGTACACATGGACGCCACCTGGGACAGTGCCAACCGGTATGAAAACGGGGAGAAAATCCGGAAATCCGACAGCGGATATCTGTATTTTGACACGACCCTGCCGTTTCTCTCCCTGAACCATAAAATCATCACCGTACCCCGAACCACTGCGGAAAACACCCCCAGCGACTGGGCGATCCCGGAAGTACGGGCGGCACTGGAAGCGGAAATCGTACCCTACTCCATCCAGAACAACTATCGTACAGCTATCACCCGTGCCCGGTTCTGCGAGCTTCTGACCACCATGCTCATGCGCCGGATGGGCTATGACTCTCTGGACGCCATGATTACCGGTGAAAAGCTGGATGTGGATGAAAACATTTTCACAGACACCGAAGGATTTACCGTGCGCCGGGAGATTGCGGCTGCCAATGCGCTGGGGATCGTCAACGGACGGGGAAACGGCATTTTTGATCCCGCATCCGGCATCACCCGGCAGGAAGCAGCCACCATGCTCATGCGGGCAGCAGAGGTGCTGGGTATCCCCATGGGCAAAGAAGCCCGCAGCTTCTCCGACCTGCCGGAAGCAGCCGAGTGGGCTGTGTCCGGGATTCTGTACACGGCATCCCTGAAGACCGCCGACGGACTGGTTGTGATGAACGGGGTTTCCGACTCTTCTTTCGCCCCGCTTGGCACCTACACAGTGGAGCAGGCGATCCTCACCATGGTGCGGCTGTATGCGGTACACGGATAAACATACGCCCATCCGTGCGTTTTTCTTCTGAACACCGAAAAAAACACCCAAGCATCAGAGAAAATTCATAAATCTCCCCTTGCATCCCCTGTCATTCTG
>JAFZET010000376.1 GCA_017560565.1 Clostridia bacterium
CATCGGCGGCATTTTTGTTCTTTTCCTCAAACCGCCGGATCATGGTGGGTTCCTCCGAATAGGCACGGACAGTCTTCTGACCGGAGAGCAGTTCTTCGGCATAGCCGTTCAGTTCCCCCAGCTTCCCGGATCTTGCCCGGAACAGCGGACGGAAGATCCCGGCCATTTTGGTGGTTACCACCATAGCCAGCGGCACGGTTACGGCAAACACCAGACAGAGCTTCGGAGAAATGGAGAGCATCATGGTCAGCGACCCCACTACCGTTACCACACTGGAACAGATCTGGATCAGGTCAGTGGACAGGGTGGCGTTCAGGGTGTCGATGTCATAGGAAATCCGGGAAATGATGTCCCCTGCCTGGGTGCGGTCAAAATAGCTGACCTGCATCCGCATGAGCTTGGCGAAGATATCCTCCCGCATCCGCTTGACGATGCCCCGGGACAGACGGATCATCAGAAGCTGCTGTCCGTAGGTAAGCAGGGAAGAGACTACGTAAAAGATCACCATCAGCATACAATAATATATGACGGTGTCCATATCCACTTTTCCCGCACCCGGTTCAATGGCGGAAATGGCATAGCCGGAGAGCTTGGGACCTTCCAGTGCCAGCAGATTGGCAATGATATTGACGGCAAGGGCGATGAGATACCCCCACCAGAACTGTGCCATATATTTTCCCAGACGGAGGAGCACACGGAGCTTCCGCTTTCCCTGAGGAACATCGGCAGGGTTTGTCACTTTCGGACCGCCGCCGGGCATTTTGAAGTTATTCAAGGAGTGCACCTCCCATCTGTGAAGCTGCGATTTCGGCATACAGGGGACAGGACTGCATCAGCTGGTCGTGGGTGCCTCTGCCGGTGATCCTGCCGTCTTCCAGTACCAGGATCAGGTCTGCGTGGCGGATGGAGCTGACCCGCTGTGCCACAATGATGGTGGTGGGTCTGTCTTTCTCCCTGCCATCGTACCGTTCTCTTATGGCTTTGCGCAGACGGGCATCGGTGGCATAGTCCAGAGCGGAAGAGCTGTCGTCCAGCACCAGAATTTCCGGACTGCCGGACAGGGCACGGGAGAGGATCACACGCTGTTTCTGCCCGCCGGACAGGTTGGCACCCTTGATGGTCAGTTCATGCCCAAAGCCGCCGTCTTTTTCTTTTATGAAATCCATAGCCTGGGCGACAGTTGCACCTTCTTCCATTTCTTCCTTTGTCAGACCCCGTCCGAAGTCGATATTGGCTTCGATAGTATCGGCAAACAGAAAGTCATTCTGGAATGCGGCACCGAATTTCTTGGAAATGGTCTTTTTTTCCATGCTGCGGATGTCCACCCCATCCAGCTTGATGGAACCGGTGTTTACATCATACTGCCGCATCAGCAGGGCGATGAGGGTGGTTTTCCCGGAACCGGTAGGACCGATGATCCCAAGGGTCTGCCCTTTTTCCAGAGAAAAGCTGATATCGGACAGATTGTCTCTGACCCCATTATAGGAGAAGGACACATTTTCAAACCGGATCTTCGGTGCGTTTTCCAATATTTCTCCGGCATAGGCGGGATCTGCGATCATATCTTCCGGCGCATCCAGTACTTCGCCGATCCGGTTGGCGGAGGCAATCCCCTTGGAGGACATGATAAACATACGGGTGACGCTCATCATGGCGTTGAGGATGATGGTGAAATAGGACATGAACGCAATGATCTTACCGGGCTCGGACACCCCGCCGTTGACCCGCAGTGCCCCCACCAGGATTACGGCAACCAAACCGCAGTTGAGAAACAGATTCATCAGCGGGCTGGTCAGTGCCATATTCTCTGCCGTCCGTTTTTCTCTCCGGTTCAGCTCCGCATTGGTTCTGTCAAACCGGATTTTTTCTGCCCCTTCCTTGTGGAGAGCCTTGATGATCCGGACACCCTGTGCGTTTTCACGGACTACTCTGGTCATTTCATCCGTGGCTTCCTGCTGACCGGTAAACAGGGGGATCCCTCTTTTGGAAATCACATACACCGTGATGCCGATAAAGGGAAGAATGGCAACCAGCACCATGGTCAGCACCGGTTCCAGAATAAAGGTAACGATCAGTCCGCCGATCAGCAGAAGGGGCGCACGAACCCCCAGCCTCTGCAGCATCCCGATCATCTGATGGATGTTGTATGTATCCGAGGTCAGCCGGCTTTCCAGTGAGGGAATGGTGAAAGCATCCAGCTGTCGGGCGGACAGGTAGGAGATCCGGGTGAACAGATCGTTGCGGATCTTTTCCGTAGTATCTCTGGCAACTCTGGCGGCGATCCGGTTGGCGGTGATGTTGCCCCAGATGGCGATCACCGAGCAGATCACCATAATGGCACCGGCTCCCCAGATCAGCGGCATGGAGCGCAGAGGCACAATATCATCGATCATATAGGCCAGCATCATGGGAAGAACCAGATCCATGATGGTTCCGATGAATTTGATGGTGAATCCCACTGCCATTTTCGGCAGAAACGGCTTTATGTATTTGATAAGATGTCCGATGACAGATCCCTCCCGCTCTTTGCGGCATATCCGGACCGGAATGCCGCAATTTTTACAAAAAACTCCAGTAACTTTAATTATACCCGTCTTCCCGGAGAAAGTCAATCATTTTGCATTTATTAAGGAAATATAAAATCTCCCGCCCGAAAAAGCAGGAGATCTGTGGTGTATCATTGTGGTTTCCATTGTGCGGGATTCCAGTGCTCCGGTGCCTTTTCCGGGTTTCCTTCTGCGATCCGCTTGCGGTAGTAACTCACGCCCAGCCATCTGCCGAACTTATACCCTACGCAGGGCAGATCCATGGTATGCTCAAATCCCATTTTCTGGTGAAATATACGGCTTCCGCCGTTTTCCTCTGTAATGATGGCGATCAGATTGAAGTATCCGAGCCGCTGCAGTTCCTTTTCCAGTGCTGTATACAAAGCCCGTCCGATACCGGTGCCGTGGCAGTCTTCCCGGATGTAGATGGAGACGTCAGCACTCCATTGATAGGAAAGACGCACTGCCATTGGGCTGGCGTAGGCATACCCTGTTACCGTACCGTTTTCTTCCCACACAAACCAGGGATATTTCACCGAATACTGGAGAAACCGTTCTTCCATCTCCGCCTGTGTGGGACCGGTATATTCAAAGCTGTATGTGGTGTTTGCTACATAGGGGGCGTAGATTGCCAGCATAGCCGGAACATCCGCTAAAACAGCAGGTCTGATAGGCATAGACTGTTTCTCCTCCGGAAGAAATTTTTCACGGTTTCCGATCCCGGCGGTACGTTTACCAGGAATACTCAAAGTTGATCTTGGAAGCTACAGAATCGTCCACCACACAGATAAAGGTCTTGCCGCAGTTGAGGATCAGCTCGTCGCCGTTCCGGTATTCCAGCTGGATGGGGGTGGTTTTCCCGCTCCGGGACCAGTTGATCACCTTGCGCTTGCCGTTGGTGATGTAGTAACCCTGTCCTTCGCCTACGGTGCCCACGGCCAGACGACCGTAGCTGTCCCCGGGGATCACATTGATGTCGGTGAACAGGATGATCACGTTCTTTACGGAAAGCTGCTGTTCGTTGTTGGCATCGATGTGCTTCATGCCGTTGTACTGATACCGCCAGTATTCGCCGGTAGACTCGTCATATACAAAGTCAACCGTCTGTACGGAAGTGGAATTCATGTGTACATGGGTGGCAGGACTTCCGCTGATGTGGTTGTCTGTGTTTTCATCATA
>JAFZET010000040.1 GCA_017560565.1 Clostridia bacterium
GAATCACAGACGAGATACCCGGTGCGGCTTTCGACGACAGAACAGAACCGAGAAAGATCCCCAGCCCGATGCAGAACAGCAGAGAAAACACACCGCTGACAACCGCCGCCCCGCATCCCATAAGCGAAAGTGCTTCCCCACGAATGCAGGACAGCACAAACGCCGCCGCCATGGTCAGCCCCCCCTGCACCAGCCCCAGAAGCAGAGCAGGCAGTGCATAGCCCAGATGAAATTCAAAATTCTCCGCCGGTGTCACCCGCAGTCTGGCACAGAGCGCACTGTCCCTGTCCCCGCTGACCAGCAGAGAGAGCAGCAGCGTCAGAAAACACTGTCCGAACACCAGGATCCCGGGGGCAATGCTCGCCGGCGCAAACTGGGTCATCCCCGCCTCTGCCGGAATCCGGCTGTCGATCACTGCAAACATCACCAGCATCAGGAGAGGAAACGCCAGCGCAAAGACCCAGGAAAGCGGATCCCTGACCAGCTCCCGCACCGTGCGATGGGACAAAGCCCGTATCCGCCGCATCCGTCCTTTCATACCGCTCCTCCTTCCATGATCCGGACAAAAATCTCCTCCAGAGATCCCCCGGGCAGTCCGTTTTTTTCCCGCAGCTCGTCCAGAGACCCCATGGCGGCGATCTTCCCCTTTTTCATCACAGCGATTCGATCCGCCAGTGCTTCCGCTTCTTCCATATAGTGGGTGGTCAGCACAATGGTCATCTTTCCCCGAAGCGAACCGAGGATCCGCCACAGTTCCCTGCGGGACATCACATCCAGCCCCAGAGTCGGCTCATCCAGAAAGAGCACCGACGGAGAGGAGATCAGCGCCATAGCAATGGAAAGCCGCCTGCCCATACCGCCGGACAGTGCTTTCCCACGGGTGCGCCGTTCCTCTTCCAGACCGAACAGGGAGAGCATTTCCGCTACCCGCCCCTCCGGATCCGACACGCCGTACAGATCCGCCATGAGCCGCAGATTTTCTTCCGCCGTCAGGTGAAGACCCACCGCATTTTCCTGGGGCGACAGACCGAGGATCTCCCGGCATCCGGCAGGGGCAGAAGTCCCCGTGTCCGTTTCATACAGGATCTCTCCCCCGTCCGGCGCAAGCAGCCCGCACATACACCGCACCGCCGTGGTCTTGCCGGCACCGTTTTCCCCCAGAAGCGCAAACACGGAACCCCGGGGTACCGTAAAGGAAATATCGTCCACCGCCAACCGGCTGCCGTACCGTTTTGTCAGTTGAGATACTATAAGCATATCAGTCCTCGTTCTCCTCCCCGCCTGCCGTCAGAACTTCTCTGGCAAACTGTTCGTATGTGTTATACGGCACCAGTGCCATTCCCTGCTTTTCATCTCCCAGCAGCAGATATCTGTCCCCCGGACGGATGCTGAACAGGTGTATGGCTTTCCGGGGCAGTGTGAGTGCTCCGTTTTCGTCCGTAACAACAATTCCCAGTACGTGTTTCCCGGGTGGTCCTTCCAGCCGCAGATTCCGCTTGGAAACCAGATCGTCCAGAGTAATCCCGAACAGTACCGCCAGCGCCTGACAGTATTTCAGTTCCGGCACCGTGTCGCCCGCTTCCCATTTGGCATAGGCCTGCCGGGATACGCCGACCTTTTCCGCCGTTTCTTCCTGTGAAAGCCGCAGCATCTTCCGGTACTGCAGCAGATTTTCATGCAGCATGATGGTTCCTCGTTTTCTGTTTGATACATAAAGTATACCATATTCCGATCCGGCTGTCTACCATTTGAAGCATACATTTTCTGTAAACCGCAGCTGACACCGTTCTCCGTGAAAAAGTGTCTTTCCCTGTAAAATCCCCATTGAAATGCCTGCCGCTTTATGGTATAATAGCCAAAAAGAAGGCAAACAAAGGAGCAAATTGTACCATGGAGAAACGGAGATTGGGTCTGATCGGCGCAGGTGCCAGAGGCAGAAGCCACCTGGACGGTATCCTGACCGAGCGGGACGATGTAATCATCACATGGGTCTGTGACAAAATCCTCACCCGGGCAGAAGAAGCGGCAAAGGTCGTGCAGGAAAAAATGGGGAATACCCCGCAGATCACCGACGATTACCGCCGCCTGATCGAACAGGAGGACGTAGACGCCGTAGTGATCGCCTCCGACTGGGATAATCACGTGCCCGCCGCCTGCCTCGCCATGGAAGCCGGAAAGAAAGTCGCCTGTGAGTGCGGTCCCGCCTACACAGTGGACGAATGCTGGCAGCTGGTGCGGACTTATGAAAAGACCGGCAACCATGTGATGTTTCTGGAAAACTGCTGCTACGGCAGAGAAGAGCTCATGGTCACCCGGATGGTGCGTGAAGGGCTGTTCGGCGAAGTGGTGCACTGTGACGGCGGTTACCAGCACGACCTGCGGGATATGATCCTGAAGGGATATCCCACCAACCAGTTCCGTGTGGCCAGCTTCATGCACCGGAACTGCGAATATTACCCCACCCATGACCTGGGACCCATCGCCAAGCTGCTGGATATAGGCAGAGGCAACCGGATGATGAAGCTGGTGTCCCTGTCCTCCGGTGCCAAAGGGCTCAATGACTATGCCAAAAGACACCCCGATACCATCGATCCCGCCATGCAGACCTATCCCTTCCGGCAGGGGGATGTGGTGAAAACCATGATCCAGTGCGCCGGCGGACAGTCCATCTGCCTGACCATCGATACCTCCCTGCCCCGGTTCTATACCAGAGACTTTACCGTAAGAGGCACCAGAGGCTTCTTTGCGGAACGGGAACAGACCGTGTTCCTGGACGGGGACAGCCACAGCAGAGGGGATTATCTGAACAATGTGGAAAAATACCGCAAGCAGTGGGAACACCCCATCTGGAAGCGGTTCAACGAAGCCAGAGAAAAGGAAGACAACGCCAAACTCCACGGCGGCATGGACTGGATCCTGTTTGATGCATGGTTCTCCTCCCTGGACGAAGGCAAAGTCCCGCCCATCGATACCTACGATATGGCCGCATGGATGTCCATCGCCCCCCTCTCCGAGATCTCCCTGAACGGCGGCAGCATCCCCGTGGAAATCCCGGACTTCACAAGAGGCGCCTGGATCGACAGAGGAAACGATAAGTACACCGGCTTCTGGCAGCTCGATAGATAAGTAAGAAATAAGAGATAAGAAGTAAGAAGTATAAAGTACCGTGCGGGGCGGATGCCCGGTTTACAGAAATACAGTTATGGACGGATACGATGTAATCTGCTGAAAAACGCGAAGCCGCTGTACAGAAGCAGTCAGGATCAAACAGATTTTTGCTGTACCGGATGTCAGCGCACCGGCTCTGCAGAGACAAACGTCTCGATCAACAGTTAAAAAGTTTTCCGGGGGTCCGGGGGAGCTTTTCCCAAAAGGTCCCCCAGATAAAAATAAAAAAATAAAAAACCAACCAAAAAGGAGATAGAAATATGGCACAATTCAAGGTAGGGCTCATCGGGCTTGGCGGTCGCGGGATGGGTCATCTGAGAGGCATTCTGACCGAAAGAGAAGATGTATACGTAACTTACGTGTGCGACAGCTATGAAGACCGGACGGCAGCGGCTGTAAAGCTGGTGGAAGAAAAGAACGGTCACACCCCCAAGGGGACCACCAACTATAAGGAACTGTGCGAATCCGCCGATGTGGACGTGGTCGTGATCGCCTCCGCATGGGAAAACCACATTCCCGCAGCCTGCTACGCTATGGAATGCGGCAAGCAGGTGTGTACCGAAGTAGGCGGCGCCTATTCTCTGGACGACTGCTGGAAGCTGGTCAACACCTACGAAAAGACCGGTATCCACTGTATGCTGCTGGAAAACTGCTGCTATGACCGGAACGAGCTGATGGTGATGAAGATGGTTCGCGAAGGTCTGTTCGGCAAGATCGTGCACTGCGAAGGCGGCTACCAGCACGACCTGCGCCATGAAATTGCCCACGGCGAAGAAAACCGCCACTACAGACTGCGCAACTACAAGAACCGCAACTGTGAAAACTACCCCACCCATGAACTGGGTCCCATCGCCAAGATCCTGGACATCAACAGAGGCAACCGTATGGTCAAGCTGACCTCCATGGCTTCCGGCGCATGGGGTCTGAACGACTATGCCAAGATGAACCCCGAAACCGTGAACCCCGCACTGCAGGACTACGCTTTCCGTCAGGGCGACGTTGTCAAGACCATGATCCAGTGCGCACACGGCGAAACCATCTGCCTGACCCTGGACACCACTCTGCCCCGGTATTATTCCCGTAACTTCACCATCCGCGGCACCAAGGGCTTCTTCTCCGAAAACGAATCCATGGTATGGCTGGATTCTGACCACGGCGAAGAATGGGGTCACTCCTCCTTCAACAACCTGGAAAAGTTCCGTCCCGAATGGGAACATCCCATCTGGAAGCGCTTCTTTGAAGAAGGCGTAAAGGGCGGTCACGGCGGTATGGACTGGCTGGTATTCGATGCATACTTCACCTCTCTGGCAGAAGGTCAGGTTCCCCCCATCGATACCTACGACACCGCTGCATGGATGGCAGTCACTCCTCTGTCCGAAACCTCCATCGCCAACGGCTCCATGCCCGTGGATTTCCCGGACTTCACCAGAGGTATGTGGACCAACCGCACCGACAAGTTCACCGGCTTCTATCAGCTGGATAAGTGATCGATGGAAATAAGTAAGTAAGAAATAAGTAAATACTGATTAACACATTTATACAGAACATACGAAAGAACAAAGCGGTACGAATGCGCCCCCTTTCACAAAGGGGGTGGCACACCGGCAGTTTTCTCCACTATTGCTGTCTGAAAATCCGGTGTGTCGGGGGATTCCCGCTTTGCACTGTCCGTTACTTCTGTTAATCATCATTTACATAAACAATAAGAGGTACAGATGCCGGAAGATAGAAATAGGAAAACCACCGTTTTTCTACTTCTGACTTCTTACATCTTACCTCTTATTTCCTTTCAGGAGGTTTGTATGTCGTACACCATTACCGTAAAGACCATGCATCCGGCTGTGCTCTATGCAGCGGATGAGCTGAAAAAGTATATCCGCATGATGCTGCCCCGGTGCGGCGATCCCGCCATTGCCTACAGCGGTGACGCCGGTTTCTGTCTGGGCATGGCGGCAGATCTCATCGGACTGGATACCGATGATATCCTCCGGATCACGACCGACCAGGACGGCGGCAGGATCGAAGCCAATACCCCCAGAGGTATCCTGCTGGCGGTGTACCAGTATCTGAGAGAACAGGGCTGCAACTGGCTGTTCCCCGGTCCCGACGGTGAAGTGATCCCTACCCTGACCGAACTGAAACCCGTGCAGTATAGCCACACCGCATCCTATCGGTACAGAGGTCAGTGCAACGAAGGCTCCGAAACCCAGCCCCTGATGATGGACGCCATCGCCTTCACCCCCAAAACCGGGATGAACACCTTCATGCTGGAATTTGATGTTCCCCGTTCCTACTACGTAAAGGCATACCGCCACAGCTACGATACCTCATACCCGGCAGAACCCCTGTCCAGCGAAACAGTCCTCCAGTGGAAGAGAGAATGCGAAGCGGAAATCGCCCGCCGGGGTCTGCTGTTCCACGATATGGGACACGGCTGGACGGCGGAACCCTTTGGGCTTGACAGTTCCGGACAGTGGACCCGCTCCGAGGATAAGGACATCCCCGATGAAGCAAGACAGTATCTGGCACAGCTGAATGGCGTCCGTACCTTCTACGGCGGCGTGGCACTGAATACCAATATCTGTATGTCCAACCCCAAAGCCAGAGAAATCATGGCCGCCTATATCGCAGACTACGCCGCTGTACAGACCAATGTGGATTTCCTGCACATCTGGCTGGCGGACGCTTCCAATAACCACTGCGAATGCGAAAAGTGCGCCGAAAAGGTCATGACCGACTGGTACGTGATGCTGATGAACGACATCGACCGGCACCTGACTGAAAGAGGTCTGTCCACCCGGATCGTGTTCATCTCCTACGTGGATACCCTGTGGCCGCCGGTAACGGAAAAACTGGAACCCCCCGACCGCTTCTCCCTCCTGTTCGCCCCTATCACGAGAAAGTATTCCGAAACCTACGAAACCCCCGCCGACAGAAATGCCGTCACCCCCTATACCTGCAACCACAACCGGATGCCCGAGGGTATGGCGGAAAATCTCGGCTACCTGCAGGCATGGCAGGAACACTGGAAAGGGGACTGCTTCTGCTACGAATACCACTTCTGGATGGCACACTACTGCGACCTGGGCGGACTGAAGCTGGCAAAGTACCTGTACGACGACATCCGCGGACTCCGGCAGAACAACCTGCAGGGCATCGTGGAAGACGGCTCCCAGCGTTCCTTCTGGCCCAACGGCTTCCTGTTCTACGTATACGCCAGAACCCTGTACGACAGAGAGATCCCGTATGAGACCATGCTGGAAGAATACTTCACCGCCGGGTACGGGGAAGACTGGAAGCTGGCGGCGGACTATCTGCGCCAGATCAGCGACAGTGCCGATTTCGGCTTCGTAAAAGGCGAGAGATCCAAAGACTACAGCCTCGGACGCCACTATGACCCTGATATGCTCCCATCCCTGCAAAACCTGTCAAAGCTGGCAGACAGCTTCCGTCCTGTAGTGGAAAAGAAACTGGAGGAATACCGGGAAAGCGGCAGGGCAAACCGGTGCGAATACGTCCACTGGGATCTGCTGCGCTGGCATACGGAGTATGTAAAACTGTGCGGCGAACTGCTGTGCTGCGCCTGCGTGGGGGATAAGGAAGGTGCGGACGCCGCCTTTGCGAAAATCCCCGCTGCCATGCGGGAACTGGTGCACATCCGCCCCGATGTATACGACCACGAGCTGTGCTGCACCGCAGTGAACCAGTGGAGAAGATAATTCAGCGGAAAAGATTCTGTCTCCGGACGGGATCTTTTTTATACCCGGATTCCCCGAAACCCATGGAAAACAGCGGGAATCTGTGGTATAATACATAAAAAAGATATCACTTCATAAAGGAAATCACCCAATGGCAAAGAAAAACAACCTCCTCCGCTGTCTGGTGTGGATGGCACAGGGTATTCTGGTAGGCTTCGGTGCGATCCTGCCCGGTGTCAGCGGCGGAGCTCTGCTGGCAGCATTCCGCCTGTACAAGCCCATCATGGACATCATCTCCGCCTGCGGCAAGGGTGTCACGGATCTGGTTCTGCGGATCTGCGGCAATCATAAGAAAACCGTAAAGGAGATTCTCACGCAGCCCCTGTCGGTCATCCGGCAGTATTTCCTCATGTTCTGCTTCTTCGGTGCGGGCGGACTCATCGGCTTCGTGGGTCTGTCGGGCCTGGTGAACATCCTTCTGGAAAGGAACGAAGCCCTGGTAAAATGCGTGTTCATCGGCTTCATGCTGGGTACCGTACCGGAACTCTGGTCGGATGCCGGCAGTACCGTGGACAAAGAAAAATACCCCTTCCATAAACCGGTACACTGGCTGTCCATGGCTGTGGGATTTGCATGTATGCTGGCGGTCCTCCTCCTCTTGAACGGCAGTGCGGCCATGCAGATGACACCCGGACCGGCGGCCTATGGCTTCTGCGGCATCTGCTGGGGACTGTCCTTTGTGATTCCCGGTCTGAGCGCATCCACCCTGCTTCTCTTCTTCGGACTGTACGGCCCCATGCTGGACGGCATTTCCCGTCTGGATATGTCCGTATGCATCCCTCTGGGGATCGGCATGATTCTGGTGCTCCTGCTGCTGCCCCGGCTGGTAAATGCCGCTTTCGACCGGTGGAATGCCGTATTGTCCCACGCCATTCTGGGCATCGTGCTGGCTACCACCGTCATGATCTTCCCCGGTATGCCTGCTTCTGCGGCGGGATGGCTGCTGTACATCCTCTGCATGATCGGCGGCTGTGCGGTATCCTATGTTCTTGGCCGCCTCTGCGCCGGACTGCGGAAGAATGCGGAAGAATAAACAGATAGTATCATAAACAACACCCAAACATCATAGTAAGGAGAAACCCAAATGAAAGCTGAACTGTATAACTACGCCATATCCCCCATCGTATTTCCGGCAGAAAAGGAAGTCACAATCACCATCCGTCCCCTGGGCGACCATGTATCCTTCAAGGCACCGGAATATACCCTGCAGCTGATGGACATCGACAATCTGGCCTCTCAGAAGAATGAATCCTTTACCGTCAAGCCCGACGAAGACGGATGCCTCCGGGTGACCGCCGCTTTCCACGGGGAAAAGGAACACTACATCCGCATTTTCGACGGCGACAGACGGATCGTACAGCTGTCCGTATATTCCCTGGCGCCCGATATGTCCTGCCGCCTGCCCTTCCGCGGGGACCTGCATATGCACACCTGCCGTTCCGACGGTCGGGAAGCTCCCGCCATCGTAGCCGCCAACTACCGTGCCAAGGGGTATGACTTCCTGTCCATCACCGACCACCACCGGTACGACGGTTCTCTGGAAGCCATGGCACAGTTTGCCCCCATCCCCACCATCTACAACCTGGTACCCGGTGAAGAAGTACACCTGCCCCTGACCGATGTGCACATCGTGAATTTCGGCGGCGTCCATACCGTCAACAATCTGATGGAAGAATCCCATGGCTACAAAGTCACCGGCGGCGACCCGAAGAAGCTGTCCCTGGACGGCAAGCTGCCCTTCGTGCTGACCAGAGCGGAATATGACGAAACCATCCGCAAGCTGGCCGATACCCTGGATGTACCGGAAGATGTGGATAAACTGGCGTATGCGGTATGCGTATGGGCTTTCGACCAGATCCGCGCCGCCGACGGTCTTGCCATCTTCGCCCATCCTTACTGGCTGGCCAATGTGTTCCATGTATCCGACCCGCTGACCCGCTGTCTGATGGAAAACCATCCCTTCGACGCCTTTGAGGTGCTGGGCGGTGAAAACTACTACCAGCAGAACGGTTACCAGACCGTACTGTACTACGAAGAATGGAAGAAGGGTCGTGTGCATCCCATCGTAGGTTCCACCGACAGCCACGGCTCCACCGAACACAACCGGAACAGCGCCATCTGCTCCACCATCGTCTTCTCCCCCGCCAACGAGCGTGCCGCCCTGATTGCCTCCATCAGGGACCGCTACAGCGTAGCCGTGGACACCATCTCCCACGAATACCGTCTGGTGGGCGAAGAACGGTTCCAGCGGTACGCCTGCTTCCTGATGGACAACTGGTACCCCATCCACGACAGATTCTGTGCCGACGAAGGTCACTGGATGAAGGAATACCTCACCGGAAACACCGATGGTGCCATGGACGTTCTGCAGGTGCTGGGCGGCAAGATGCAGGCTCTCTTTGACAAGTATTTCATCGTAGAATAACGCCATGTATATCGCAGACAACATTCTCCGGGCACAGCTGTCCAACGTGTATTTCATCAACGGCACCGCTTATGCCGGAAAATCCACCATGTGCAGAATGCTTGCCGATCGGTACGGCATGATCCTGTGCGGCGAAAACTACGGACACGAGCGGATGCTGACCATGATCGACGGGGAGACCCAGCCCAGCCTGAACTATTTTCACACCATGGGTTCCTTCGTGGATTTTGTCACCCGCACGCCGGAAGAATACGCCGCATGGATCGAGGGCTGCTCCCGTGAGGTGGCGGATTTTGAGGTCACCGAGCTGATCCGCATTTCCGGCGAAAACCCCGGCAAAAAGATCATCGTGGACACAAGCCTCCCCGCCGATCTGCTGCACAGCCTTTCCGACTACAGCCGGGTAGCCGTCATGCTCTCTCCCCAGTCCATGTCCGTAGAACGGTTCTTCGACCGCAGCGACCCGGAAAAGCAGATGATGCTGTCCGTCCTGGACTCTCTGCCGGATCCCGAAGCCGCCCATGCCAACTGGCGTGCCTGCCTGCAGCTGGTCAACAGTACGGAAGCCTATGACGCATGGCTGCATGAGGGCTTCTTTACCCTGATCCGGGAGGACAACGGCGAAGATACCAGAGAAGAAGTGCTGGCAAAGCTGGCGGCTCACTTCGGTCTGGACAGCTGACGGTGCAGAAGCATTCCTGTAATGCAAACAGCACAAATATACCAAACAATATCTCTAAAATCGTTTTCTTCATAAAAAACTCCATGGTCAATACAGGTTTCCTGCCCGTATTTAACCATGGAGTTTTTTGCTTGCCAATACTGTTTATTATGTATCGATTCCCATCAGTCTTCCGTCACCGGCGGAGGATCCAGCAGCGCATCAAACCGCTCATGTCCGATGAAATCCCGTGCCCGGCGGATCCAGTTTTCCTCCTCCGCAGAATCCATACCACGGATGGCATCGCAGACCTTCTTGTACGCCCCCGGAATGATGATCAGATGCATATCGTCCCCATACCCGATCCCGTACCGCAGCCCCAGCTTCAGCCCGTACTCGCTTTCATCCGGCATATCGGCATACCGGTGGAGCAGAAGCAGGTCGATCCCCTCCAACTTCCGCAGCTTCAGCCATGCCAGCACAAACCCATAAGCGGCTTTTTCCTCCGTCAGCGGATCGTCGTCACGGGTGTGGAAGCCCTGTTCATCGAAGATCACCCGGCGGGGCGTCCCCCGGTACAGATACGCCGGTGAGGACAGCAGTGCCTGCCAGACTTCCGGATTCTTCAGCGTGATCTTGGGCGTGGAAAAAGTGAACTCCGCATCGCTGTCGTTGTAGAAGTCGCAGTTGTAGGCGTCCGAGGGATAGGGATGCGCCGCCACGCCCCAGTCAAAATCCCCGTCACGGCGACAGATACGCAGCAGATGCTCCAGACACTCTCTGGCAGGATAAAACCGCATGGGGTCCGGACGGTCGGGGACGTTCATGTGGTGTTCCAGAGAGATATTCACCCGATGACGGGCATAGTATTTGCGGGAAAGCAGCCACGCCAGCCGCAGGGATACCGTATACTCCTCCATAAACCCGGCGCAGGGCATTTCGCCCATGTTATGCCACATCCCCGGCGAGTTTACTTCATTGCCAATATCCGTCATGACAGACCAGCCGCAAGGACTGTCCGGTGTACAGTACCGGGAAAACAGGAAATCCAAAGTAGCGCAGTACAGAGACAAGCCTTCCTCCGTCCGGAGATTGAATGCACTCATCTCCACCGCCGGAAAGTCCGGTTCATACCCCGGATGGCGCAGGAGGTCGAACAGTGCTTCTGCTCCGTCATGGTTCTGGTAGTGAAACCGATTGATGAACCGGATCAGGAAGGGAATCCCCCGATCTGTCACGGGGCGGGAGAATTTTTCGTACAGCTCCATCATGTCCCGGCGGAAATAATAGGTTCGTCCGTTCCATTGGTGGGGAATATCGTCCGGCGCAGGCGTCAGCGTCAGGATCCACGCCATGTCGATCTCGGTCATCATATACCCCATCCGCAGATAGTCAATGTCCTCCGGCAGAGCCGTTACCCATGTACCGATGGGTCTGTCCGTTTTCGGAGGATCATAGTCATGGAGCGAAAAATCATCGGTGAAATCGGTCACATAACATACCCCGTCCGCTGCTTCCCCGTGAACAGACACAGCAAACCGGCAGACCAGCATATCAAAATCCCCCTGATACCGGGGAATCACCGCCACACCATCCTGCACCGGAACCGTACCGGCATAAACCACCCGCCCCGGCACAAACGCAGGATCTTCTTTCCCGCAGACCAGCGGAACCCGTGCCTCGATCGCCATATCCCCCGAAATATCCTCTGCCACCCGGATCCGGATCTCCCGTACCCCGGCGGTGATTGATGTAACAGTCATTTCTTCCTCCATACAAAAACAATAAATATACCCATAGTATACCGCATTTCCCCGCCCATGTCAAACAAAAACGTCCCCCCAGCAAGGGAGAGACGTTTTCATACAAATTATTCAAGGATTCTAAAAGTCAGACCGCAGGGGCAGCCCGGGATTCCGCAAGCGGAATCCGCATTATTCTTCGTCGTCCTTGTCGGCTTCAGCGATAACCTTCTGGGCTACTGCACCGGGAACTTCTTCGTAGCGGTCTACAGTGAAGTCATAGAAACCACGACCCTGGGACATAGCACGCAGGGAAATGGTGTAGTCCATCATTTCAGCCTTCGGAACGTCCGCTTCGATCACGGTGTAACCGCTCTTGGTTTCGGAGGGGTTCATACCCAGAACACGACCGCGGCGCTTGTTCAGGTCGCCCATTACGTCACCAACCAGAGCATCCGGTACGGTGCAGAGCAGGGTTCCCACAGGTTCCAGCAGAACGGGCTTTGCCTGAGGCAGACCGGCCTTGTATGCCAGACGTGCAGCCAGCTTGAAGGAAAGTTCGTTGGAGTCAACGGCGTGGTAAGAACCATCGTACAGGTCAGCAGCCAGGTTCACAACAGGATAGCCTGCCAGAACACCCTTCAGCATGGCTTCCTGCAGACCCTTTTCAACAGCAGGATAGAAGTTCTTCGGAACGGTACCGCCCACAACGGACTGGGTGAAGGTCAGACCTTCGTCTTCGCCGTGGGAGAAACGCATCTTAACATGACCGTACTGACCGGAACCGCCGGACTGCTTCTTGTGCTTACCTTCTACATCGGCAGTACCCTTGATGGTTTCACGGTAAGCAATCTTGGGAGCGGTCATTTCAACGGAAGTACCGAAACGGTTCTTCAGCTTGGAAACCACAACAGCAAAGTGAATGTCACCCATAGCGGACAGGGTCATCTGCTTGGTTTCAGCGTTGTTTTCATATACCAGAGTGGGATCTTCTTCCAGCAGACGGGCAACACCGCCGGAGATCTTGTCTTCGTCACCCTTTGCAGCAGGCATGATGGCCTGGGTCATGTAAGGCTTCGGGAAGGCGATCTTCTTGTACTGAATGTCGGATTCCAGAGTCAGAGTGTCGTTGGTGTTGGTGTTGGCCAGCTTGGCGATCATACCGATGTCCCCACAAGCCAGAGAGGAAACTTCGGTCTGCTTCTTACCGCGCATGGTGTAGATGTGGGACATCTTTTCAGAAGCACCGGTGGAAGCGTTCTTCAGCGTCATGTCGGAGGTCAGTTCACCGCTCATAACCTTGAAGAAAGACATCTTACCAACAAACGGGTCAGCGATGGTCTTGAATACGAAGATAGCGCATTCGCCTTCGGGATCGATAGCGATTTCCTTTTCATCTTCGCCGTCAACCAGGGTCTCAACCTTGCGTGCGGTGGGACGGGGGAAGGAATCGGTGATGGTATCCAGCAGGAAGGTCATGCCCCAAAGGTTCACGGCACAGCCGGAGAATACGGGAACGATGGAACCGTCGATGATACCCTGGTGCAGTGCTTCGATGGCTTCTTCGGTGGAGATTTCGCCTTCTTCAAAGTACTTTTCCAGCAGTTCTTCACTGGTGGCAGCCAGTGCTTCGTTCAGGGTTTCGGTATACTTTTCAGCGATGGCTTCCTGAGCAGCGTCGAAGTCTGCTTCGGTTCTCTTGCCCTTGTCGTCAAAGGTGTAAGCCTTCTTCTGGATCAGGTTCAGGAAGGAAACCTTCTTGCCGTCCTTTACGGGAACCAGTACGGGACATACGGAAGAACCGAACTGTTCGCTCAGCTGACCGAATACGCGGTCAAAGTCGGCATCGGGGTCGTCACACTTGTTGATGAAGATAGCCTTGGGAATACCGGCGCCTTCCACCTTGTCCCATGCCAGTTCAGCACCGACTTCCACACCGGCCTTGCCGTCCAGTGCGATGATAGCAGCGTCAGCTACTCTTACAGCGGCGCATACTTCACCCTGGAAGTCCAGGAAGCCGGGAGTGTCGATAAAGTTGATCTTGCAGCTGTTCCATTCTACGGGAGCCATGGAAAGGGTCAGAGAGAAACCGCGCTTGATTTCTTCTGCGTCGTAGTCACAAACGGTGTTGCCGTCGGTAACCTTACCCATTCTGTCGGTATGCTTTGCCAGATACAGAGCTGCTTCGGCGATGGAAGTCTTACCGCTTCCGCCATGACCCAGCAGAACAATGTTCCGGATGCTCTTGGTGTTGAAATCTGCCATGAGATGAACTCCTTTATATAAACTAAGGTTAGTAAGTCATAAAATACAGATCCGCCGGCACGGTATACCGGCAAAAATCCAGACATTACTTATTTATTATACACCATAGAAATTCCCATTGCAATAGTATGTGCAGATTTTTTCGATGCGCTGATTGCCAGTAATTCGGGATGAAAATTAGATAGTTTGCACAAACAGAATGGCTGCATACTGTGGAAGGGAGAAAAAATGCTTATCTGTCCTCTGCCGGACAGCCAAAAAGCATCCCCCGCAGGAGATGCTCTTTCCGCTTTTTTATGCAGATGTGACGGATAAATAGTCCGTCCTCTGTCAGAAATTCTGGTTGTTCCAGCCCCAGTTTGATACTTCCTCGTACTTCACATAGCACTTGTCGGGCGCAATACCGCAGATCTCTTCCATGGCTTTGCACACAAGGGCGGTCATCTTATCATAGGAAGCAGGATTCCCCTTGCCGAACAGTGCCACTTCCACCATGGCGCAGGGGTCGTCGGTTCCGGCAAAGTGCATCCGGCAGTCCCCGGTGAAATCCACCATGAGCCAGCGCTCGGTCTTGCCGGGAAATACTTCGATATCCTTCCCGAAAGCGGCAGTCAGTGCAGCTTCCTTCTCGGGAGTCAGTGAGGTTGTCATTCTTGCAGAAATATAAGGCATGGTTTTTCTCCTTTACGATTTACTTTACTTCACATCATCTTCACGGTCACAATCCCGTGGGCAGGCAGCGTAGTCTTTGCGGCACCGTCCGCAACAGCACATTCGCCCACCTTTGCACCGTACAGATCCACCAGCTCGGCTTCCTTTGCACCTGCGGAAACGGTCAGCTCTTCCGCCTTGTCGGATACTGAATATAC
>JAFZET010000377.1 GCA_017560565.1 Clostridia bacterium
CCTTGTTTTCCTTTCCGGTGGCGTAGGCCGCAAAGAGCTGGTTCATGGTACCGGAGTGATCCTCACGGGTCTTGCCCGCACCGGTGCCCTTATCCTTCAGACGGGACAGGGAGGGCAGTACGTCCACAGGGGGCATATAGTTCTTCCGGTACATTTCCCGGGACAGGATAATCTGCCCTTCGGTGATGTAGCCGGTCAGGTCGGGAATGGGGTGTGTCTTGTCGTCTTCCGGCATGGTCAGAATGGGGATCATGGTAATGGAACCGTCGGAACCCATTTTCCGTCCTGCCCGTTCATACATGGTGGCAAGGTCGGTATACAGATAGCCGGGATACCCTCTCCGTCCGGGCACTTCCTTACGGGCGGCGGACACTTCACGGAGGGCTTCGGCATAGTTTGTGATATCGGTAATGATCACCAGCACATGCATATTGCATTCAAACGCCAGATATTCCGCCGCAGTCAGTGCCATACGGGGGGCAGAGATTCTTTCGATAGCCGGGTCGGACGCCAGATTGACGAACAGCACGGTTCTGTCAATGGCGCCGGTTTTCTTGAAGTCGGAAATGAAGAAATCCGCTTCTTCGTAAGTGATCCCCACGGCGGCGAACACTACGGCAAACTGTGTACCATCGTCACTGCGTACCGTGGCCTGACGGGCGATCTGTGCCGCCAGATTGGCATGAGGAAGACCGGAGCCGGAGAAAATCGGCAGCTTCTGCCCTCTGACCAGTGTATTCAGACCGTCAATGGTGGAAACCCCGGTCTGGATAAATTCGTTGGGATAGTTCCGTGCGGCAGGATTGATCGGCGTACCGTTGATATCCGGCATGGCTTCCGGAATGATGGCAGGACCGCCGTCGATCGGTTCGCCCATCCCGGAGAACACACGCCCCAGCATATCCCGGGACACGGGCAGTCTGACGCTGTGTCCGGTAAAGCGTACCTTGGAATACGCCAGATTGATCCCCTGGGAGGATTCAAACAGCTGTACCAGCACATTGGAACCGTTGACTTCCAGTACACGGCACCGGCGGATCTCCCCGTTTGGCAGCTCGATCTCCCCCAGTTCGTCATACTTAACGCCGTCCACCTTCCGCACCAGCATCAGGGGACCGGCAACTTCTTCTATGGTTCTGTATTCACGCATCATAATTTACACCCTCACAAGCCCGGCAAGCTGTCTGTCGATTTCACTGCGGATCTCCGCATAGACAGCCGCAGTTTCCCCTTCCGGTACGCTCTTGGCACGACCGATCTGTTCTCTGACCGGCAGACCCGCAATGGCTTCAATGTCGGCACCACGCTGCAGTGCTTCCAGGGCTTCCTTCCGGAAATAGAAGATCAGCGAACCCATGGCATACTGTTTTTCCAGAGAACTGAACGAGTCGGTATCTTCAAATGCGTTCTGCTGCAGATAGTCTTCTCTTATGGAACGGGCGATTTCCAGGGTCAGCCGGTCTTCGCTGGACAGTGCATCCACACCTACCAGCTTCACGATTTCGTCCAGTTCCGCTTCCGCCTGCAGGATCCGGGTGATCTCCGCAACCATACCGTTCCAGCCGTCGTTGATTTCCTTGCTGTACCAGTCTTCCAGACGGTCACGGTACAGGGAATAGGAATTCAGCCAGTTGATTGCCGGGAAATGTCTGCGGTATGCCAGAGAGGCATCCAGCCCCCAGAACACCTTAACAATCCGCAGGGTTGCCTGGGTAACGGGTTCGGAAATGTCGCCCCCTGCAGGAGATACGGCACCAATGGCAGAAAGCGCACCGATTCTGCCGTCCTTCCCCTTGCAGACCACCTGTCCGGCTCTTTCGTAGAACTGGGCAAGACGGGAGGTAAGATATGCGGGATACCCTTCGTCACCGGGCATTTCTTCCAGTCGTCCGCTCATTTCACGAAGTGCTTCTGCCCAGCGGGAGGTAGAGTCAGCAATTACGGCAACCCGCAGTCCCATATCCCGGAAATATTCCGCAATGGTGATCCCGGTATAGATGGACGCTTCTCTTGCCGCAACAGGCATATCGGACGTATTGGCGATCAGGATAGTTCTTTCCATCAGGGATTTGCCGGTTCTGGGGTCGGTGATTTCCGGAAACTCCCGCAGAACGTCGGTCATTTCGTTGCCACGCTCCCCGCAGCCGATGTATACCACCAGATCCACGTTGCTCCACTTGGCCAGCTGATGCTGTACCACCGTTTTACCGGAACCGAAAGGACCGGGTACACAGGCAGTACCGCCCATGGCGATGGGGAACAAAGTGTCGATGATACGCTGACCGGTAATCATGGGAATCTGCGGCGGCAGCTTACTCTGATACGGTCTGGAAACACGCACAGGCCATTTCTGCATCAGGTGCAGATCGGTTCTGGTGCCGTCCTTGCCGATGACCGTACCGATCTTTTCCTCCACTGTATATTCACCGGTGAGAACAAACTCCAGCGTTCCTTCTACCCCAACCGGCACCATGATCTGATGGCGGAGAGCTTCCGTTTCGTCCACGTACCCCACAATATCACCGGCAGTCACTTCTGCACCGGCGGCGGCTGTTGCGTGAAAATGCCACTTTTTATCTCTGTCCAGCGCAGGCAGGTCGACCCCTCTGGTAATGTTGGAACCGGTCAGCAGGCGCATCCGTTCCAGAGGACGCTCAATCCCATCAAAAATATTGGTCACAAGCCCGGGACCCAGTTCCACGGAAAGCGGTGCACCTGTGGTCACAACTCTGTCTCCTCGGCCGAGCCCTGCTGTTTCTTCGTATACCTGAATGGACGCTCTGTCGCCGTGCATTTCGATGATTTCACCGATCAGGCGGTTTTCGCCCACACGGACCACGTCAAACATATTGGCTTCCCGCATCCCCTCAGCAATGACCAGGGGACCGGAAATCTTAACAATTTTTCCTTCAGTCATATCGTTCTACTCTTTCTCAGTCGTTCCGCTGTCATGTATTGTCCCGGAACAGAATATCCGCACCGATGGCCTTTTCCGCCGCACGGCGCAGCATAGCCATACCGACACCGCCGCCCTTTTCCGGCAGGCAGATCACGGCAGGGGTCAGCATGGTATCATACCGGGCAATTTCTTCCGCAAGTCCGGCAGCATACTCGGGCGTCAGGAAGATGATGGCACATTCTGCAGCTGCTTTTTCCAGCATTTCTGCCGCATCCGACACCGATTCTGCCTGATAGGTAGCAAACCCGGCGGCTTGGAAGGTCAGTACATCCCCCCGGCGGCCGATAACACCGATCTTATTCTTCTCAGACATAGTCTACCCTGACCCTTTCCCGCAGAGCGGCACCGGAAAGCCCTGCTTCCAGTCCCGCCGCGATGATCCGGCAGTTTTTCAGTTCCGCTTCCCGGTTCAGAAGGAACACAGCCGGCACATGAACCCCGAAGGGTACATACCGTTCCCGGTTCACCAGACGGTGCACGGCATTGTCAAATTCCTTCTCCGGTCTGGCGGCATCTCCCTGTGCCAGAATCCGGACAGCCGCATCCTTCAGCACACCGGCTTCCAGTTTTTCCGCAATTTCTCCATACCCGGCACAGCCATCCTCCGTAAAGAAAGAGAGAGGCAGTGTTCCGCCGGGGACAAAAGCCTGTTCCAGAATGGCAGCAGAGGACTCCTTTGTTCCTCTGGCAGCCAGACGTACGGAAGACAGGATATTGGTAACATCCGCCCGCATGGCAGTATAGTCCCGGAACAGAGACACACCGGATGCTTCCGTACAGGCCGCCATGTCTGCATAACAGGCACGATCCAGACAGAAGTCAATACTGCGCCCTTCCCCGTTTACGGCATAGGCACTGCGTGCTTCCGACACAGCGTCAGCCATGTGAACGGGCAGACCTTCGGTATTCCCCTCTGCCAGTCTTTCGCTGAGCCGTTCTGCGGAGAATGTACCGCAGCGATAGTACAGGCTGCTGTAATCCAGTCCCAGAACTGCCGCTTTCAGTGCCACCTTGATATTGTTGCAGTCGTATTTATACAGGATGAAATCATACAGAGACGGCTCGGGCACACTGTTTCTTACCAGTGCCGCACCGTCTTCCAGTGCCAGATCCAGTGCTTCCGTCAGATCGGCAGGACTCTGGCGTTCTTCCGCAAGAAAACCAAAATCCAGTACCGCTTTCAGAAGCTGTTCCGGACTGCGGCATTCCAGCATCCTTTCCAGACGGATACCCGCCGTATCCTTTCCTTCCGCCGCACGGATTCTGGCAGAGGCATACATATATTCTGTTTCGTTTCTCTTTCCCACAGAATCGTTCCCCTTCCTTCTGCCCGCTTACGGCAGCAGTGTTTTCATAATTACAGGATCCAGTTCGTCCCGGAGTCCCGCCAGAAGCACAGGGATGGAACAGGTGGTTTCGGTATCACCATAGCATACCACCACGCCACCCCGTATCTTTGCATCTTCTTCGGACAGGCGGAGTACCGGCGGATCCTTTACCACAGCGGCTACCTGCATACACGCAGAAGACAGCACGGTATCCCCGTACTTCTTCCGGTCATCGGCGGAAAGCATGAGCGTAAATCCCGCCTCAAGTTCTCCGTCAAAGGCTTCGTCCTTATATTCGTCCCGGAGGAAACGGACGGTATTGACCCGTTCCGCCACTGCATGAGCCGCCAGACCAGCCAGCAGTTCCCCATATTCTTTCTCCGGCAGTGCCAGGATCTGCGCTTCCGCCCGGGCGTATACTTCCGCCAGCAGACGGGCTTTTTCTGTCAGCACCACTTCTCTGGATCGCATGGCGGCGGCAGAGGTACTGCGGGAGGCAATGGCTGCTTCTTCCTTTTCGGTCTGCAGAGCGGCTTTCTGTTCTGCTTCTGCGATCAGCCGTTCTGTTTCCTTTTCCAAGGCTTCGATCCGGGCATCCGTACCGGCACGGAGCTCACCGATCTGCCGGCGGGCTTCCGCTTCGATCTTGTCCAGAATCTTATCGAGATTGTTCATCTGTGTCTCTCCTTCCCCGTTTTCCTGCCGACAGCATCAGAAGAACAGGATGGGCAGGAGGGAGATCAGCAGAGCGAAAATGGCGTAGGTTTCTACCAGAGCGGCAGAGGTGATGGCTTTACCGACTTCACCGGGTCTCTTGGCGATCAGCTGGATACCGGCGGCGGCTACACGACCCTGGTGGATACCGGAAATCAGACCTACAACCGCCATGGGCAGAGAAGCCATCAGAAAATACATCCCCTGTGCGGTGGTCAGTTCAATGGGTGTACCCAGAATGCCGATCTTATACAGGATCATGAAAGCGGTTACCAGACCATAGATACCCTGGGTACCCGGCAGAGCCTGGAGCAGAAGAGCCTTACCGAACTTGGAAGGGTCTTCGATCAGCATACCGGAAGCGGCTTCCCCTACCAGACCAACCCCCTTGGCACTGCCCACACCGGCAAGAATGGCAGCAAGTGCGGCACCCAGAAGAGCAAGGTTCTGTCCGTTGAAAAACAGGTTCAAAAATTCTGCAAAAGTCATGATTTTTATCTCCTTTAATTAAAAATACAGATGGTTTTCCGTCTTATTTGAGACGGACATATTTGGTTTTGGGTGTCAGTGGGACGAAAGGTCTGCCGCCGTCCTCATAGAACTTACCGAAAAACTCAATATACTGCAGTCTGGATGTATGCACGAAGGAACCCAGCAGGTTGATGGCCAGATTCATGCCGTGTCCGATAGTGCCGATGATCACCAGCAGCAGTACCCCGATCACGGAAGGACCGAACATGGTACCGATGATGTTGAACACGCTGGCGATAACCGCCGATGCCAGACCCAGCGACAGGATACGGGAATAGGACAGCAGGTCGGAAACATAGTTTACAAGCCCATACAGACTGCCCACACCCTTGACGATCTTCATAATGATATTTTTCTCATGGCGTCCCTGGGTACAGATCAGCATCAAAACCCCCAGCCCCAGAACAGCAAGTCCCGGGTACAGCCACAGGAATGCGAGCCCCGCACCGAGGAACAGAAGCATCCAGCTGCCGGCATCGCAGACAGCAGACACCCTGTCTCCTTTTTTCCAGAGCACGTAGAACTGCACCGCCAGACCGGCGAACAGATGCACCGCACCGATGGCAATGGAAACCACAAGGAACATCATGGGATCGTTCATGGGGTTGAACCAGAGTGCCAGATCCAGCTCTTCCGTCCGACCGCCGAAATTCTGTGCAATGGCCTGGGGCAGGTCCCCCAGATACCCGCCGAACAGGGCACCCATAACGATCATCGCCGCCCCGCACAGGGCAAACATATTCATAAACTTTCTGAGAGAGCCTTCCGGCTGCAGAAACCGTACCCCCAGCAGACACGCCGCCAAGAGGAGGATCCCATATCCCACATCGGCAAACATCAGCCCGAAAATAGGGATATAGAAGAAGCTCATCACAAAGGTAGGGTCAAAACTGCCATACGCCGGCAGGGAGTACAGTGCCACCACCGGCTCGAACTGCGATGCCATGGCGTTGTTTTCCAGAAGCACAGGCACATCGTCCTCCGGCTCCGGATCCGCAAACCGGTAAGCGTCTCCCCTCTCTTCCAGCAGAGCCGTTACCTTTTCTACCATTTTCACAGGTACCCATCCGGTCAGCACCGCTGTATGCCGGGTATATGCCAGCTTTCCGGCAGCTTCCCGGCGGGCTTCCAGGGTAGTCAGCCTGTCCAGATATTCTTCCAGCTCCGGCTGTTTTTCCGCCAGTACTTCCGCCTGTTTTTTCAGTTCCGTCAGTCTTTCTTCCAGCGCAGCTTCCTCGGCGGCCAATGTGTGCAGCTTTCCGGCAGCACCGCCTTCCGCTCCCGAAGCCTGGGCGGGAGTGACTGTGAATCCGTATCCCGCAAGAACGCCGAGCACAGATTCTCTTTCCTCCTGCCAGATGGTCACAGCCAGCGCACGGGGCTGCAGGTTCGGTTTTCCGGAAACCGGAAGATCCTGCAGAATCTCATCCGCTGTACAGGCATAGTCTTCCAGTGTCTGCCGAAGTCCGTCAAAGTCTGTCCCGGCAGGCAGAATTCCGCAGACCGTATCCGTATATTTTGTCCGGCATTCCGGCAGATCCCCGGTGTAGTTCTTCCAGGGGAGAAGTCCCTCTCTTGTGAACCGGATGGTATTCAGACTGCTCCGGATCCCGGTCATTTCCCGGGACAATGCTATGGCTTCTTCCACCATCGCATTCCCCTTGGGCCACTGTCTGTCCCATTCCTTTTCCTTCGGAGAGACAAACAGACCTCTTGTTTTCACCCGATACCCCGAGAGAAACTCTATAGCCTCTCCGGCACGGGCAATGGCTGCTGTCAGTTCTGCACCCTCTGTCTCCGCAGGAGGCAACGGGTTTTCCGTCTGCAGCTCCACACAGCGAAGTCTCTGCAGAGCATACAGCAAGCTGTCTGCGTCTTCTTTTGCCGTGACGACCGACAGCTTTTTCATTTCGCTTACTGCCAAATCTTCACCTCCGCATCATACTCTGCGCAGTATCGCCTGCACCACCAGTGCCACAGCATCGTCCATATAGGTCTCTGCCTGCTTCCGGAGTGTATCGGCTTCCCTGCGCGCGGCTTCCAGAGCATCGGCTTCCGCTTTTGCGGCATTCTCTTCCGCTTTCCGGATCCGTGCTTTCATAGCCTCCGCTGTATTTTCACCGGCTTTCCGGATACGCAGTTCATGTTCGGCGGCAGCCCGTTTCTGTCTGTCCTCTTCTTCCAGCGCAGCCAGGCGGATCTTTTCTTCCGTTTCTTCTTCCTTCTGCCGGATCCGCTCTACCACATCATTCTGCACGTTTTATCTTCCTTTCCCGCAGACTGACCGCCACGTTTTGCGGCTTCTGTCTGCGTACAAGTATCATAATCTAAATTTTACCACTTTTTTACATAAAAATCAAGACATTGCATTTTTTAATGTACCATAAAATCTGATTTTCTGCTTCCATCTTATTTATTATGTGCTTGACAAATCCATCCTAAACCAATACAATAGAATCAGAACATTTTTCCTCTCTGAGAAGACCGCCCCGCCATCTGTGAAAACCGGTTCTGCGGCGGGAGGTTTCCCCCGGCAGACGATGGCGCAGGCAGATCGTTATCAGAATCTCTTCACCCGCCTGTCTTGCCCGGATCTCACAGTCATAACGGGACATGGGATACTCTGCACTGCAGACTTCGGCATATTCCGCAGCGGCTTTTTCCAGTGCTTCGTAAAACCGGTTCATGGCTTCTGCCTGCCGGATCTCTTTTCTGCCGCCTGCTTCTTCCGCCTCAAAACGCACGGAGGTCAGAAAAAAGCCTCTTTTTCCGCTGTGTATCTCTGTGATCTGCATGGGTACTCCTTTACTCAACAAAATCTTCTGAAGGTATTTTTATGAATAGTTCCATCTCTCCCTCCAATGCGCCTCTGGCTGACCGCATCCGTCCTCTTACCTTTGACGATATGGTGGGGCAGGAGCATCTCTGCGGCAAAAACGGGATTCTGCGCCGGATCGCCGCTTCCGGGCACCTGCCGTCCATGATTTTTTTCGGTCCTCCCGGTTGCGGAAAGACCACCGCCGCCGGAATTCTGGCAGAAGCGTCCGGCATGACCATGTACCGCCTCAACGCTACCACCGCCTCCCTGTCCGACATCAAGGACGTGGCAAAGGAAACCACCACCATGCTGGGACAGGGCGGGATCCTTCTGTATCTGGACGAGATCCAGTATTTCAATAAAAAACAACAGCAGTCCCTGCTGGAATATCTGGAAGACGGACGGATCACCCTGATCGCCTCCACAACGGAAAATCCGTACTACTATATATATGATGCTCTCCTGTCACGATGCTCCGTTTTTGCCTTTAAGCACGTGGAGCCTGCCGCCATTGAAAAAAGACTCCGTCAGGCAGCCGCTGTGACCTATGGCAGTCTCCGTTTTTCCGATGCTGCCCTCAAACGGATCGCCGATTCCGCAGGAGGGGATGTACGCCGGGGGCTGACTTTACTGGAAGTGGCGGCAAGCTGTGCCGTGGAAGAGGACGGAATACTTACCATACCGGACACGGTTCTGGACGGACTGATTCCGGAAGGTTTTTTATCAAACTTTGACCGGGACGGGGATGTGCATTATGATCTGCTGTCCTGTCTGCAGAAATCCATCAGAGGCTCCGATCCCGATGCGGCGGTATTCTATCTGGCAAGACTGCTGGAGGGCGGGGATCTGATCTCCCCCTGCCGCCGTCTGATGGTGATCGCCAGCGAGGACATCGGTGCGGCGTACCCCATGGCGGCGGTGATCGTCCGTGCCTGCGTGGAAAGTGCCCGGGAGCTGGGACTGCCGGAAGCAAGGATCCCCCTTGCCAATGCCGCTGTCATGCTTGCCACTGCACCAAAATCCAATACCGCATACAATGCCATGAATGCGGCTATGGAAGATATTCACAGGGGACTGGGTGCAGAGATCCCCACCCATCTGCGCTCGCCCCAGTTCAAGGGATACAAATATCCTCACGATCACCCCGGTCACTGGGTGAAGCAGGACTATCTGCCGGAAGACTGCCGGGGCAGACACTATTACGAATACGGCGACAACAAGACCGAACAGGCTGCCAAAGCCTACTGGGATAAAATCAAAGGAGAATGAATATGGTGTCTTCCGTTCAGCCGCACGGCGGTGTGCCCACACTGTACATAAATGGTCAGCCGGTACCGGGGTTTGCGTATATTACATACCGCACCTATAACGCACGGTATGACGATTTCGCGGATCTGGGATGCCGCCTTTTCTCCATGCCGGTCTTTTTCGGCAC
>JAFZET010000378.1 GCA_017560565.1 Clostridia bacterium
GCGTATACGATGACAACGACGACTACGGCATGCTGTCCTGGCGTGGTGTATTCTATATGTTCCTGCTGAACGGCTGCGGTCATACTCTGATCGAAAAGAACGAAGAAGATGTTCCCGTATTCACCTTCTACAGCGAAAGCTTCATCAACTCCTATGAAAAGATCCTGGGCATCATTCACAGCGGTGAAGAAATGTTCTATGATGCTGATATCAAGAAAAACACCAAGGGTCTTGCAACCGACCACCGTGTACAGGAAGTAATGTTCCCTGCCGACCAGGCTATGTTCTGGGTTGAATGTATCAGCTGGGCAAAGGCACTGCGTGACATGGAAGCCAACTTCGGTATCCTGCCCGCTCCCAAGTTCGATGAAAACCAGTCTCAGTACTACTCCTGCAACAACGGTAACTTCTTCGGTATGTCCATCCCCGTTTCCGTTTCCGACAAGGAACGTACCTCCATCATTCTGGAAGCTCTCCAGTCTGCCTCCACCAAGACCGTACTGGCTGCCTACTACGACATCACTCTGAAGTCCAAGTACTCCCGTGATGAAGAATCCGCAGGCATGGTAGATATCATCTTTGATACCACTACCTACGACTGCTCCACCGTATACCGTCTCGGCGGCGTAAAGGAAAGCATTTACACCAAGGCTTCCAACAACGATGCGGATCTGGCCTCCTTCTACTCCTCCAAGGAAAAGACGCTGAACACCGTTATCAAGAACATGGTTGACAAGTTCAACAAGCTGGAAAACAACTGATTTAGCGAAGCAAATACAAACCTATCCACAACAGAAACACCGGTCTATGATTTATTTACAGACCGGTGTTTTTCTGTTTCTCCATGAGAAAAAGCCCCCATCAGAAATGAGAGCTTTTGGCTTTTTCCCGTCCTGCCGGTCAGATGCACCGGACAAATGTTTCCAGATCTCCGGCTGACGCCCTTACGGTATGGGCATCCTTTCCCAGAATGTCATCATCGGGATACTCCGCATCGATGCCGCCGGAACGGAGTCTGGCAAGATATACCGCAGCATCCTCCACCCGCTTGAAGGATTTTTCCATCACAACCGGGAACTGCAGCGGCTTCGGCGTCACCTGCTTCTGTACTGCTTCTACAATCTTACAGCGGATCTCGGCAAGCAGTTCTTCGTTGTCCCGGAAATCGGCTTTATTGCGGAAAAGTTCCGTTTTTGTCACCACTGTAACAATCCCGTCCACTGCTTTTTCTGCCTGCGCACAGGCGATATTTCCGCCCGCAAAGAAGCAGGAGGGAATCCCGTAAGCGGCAGTGATGGCGGCATCCATATCCACCTCTCCGATATACTTTCCGTTCAGCTTGTAATACTGTACAGCCTTGCTGTTCATGGTATGGGCAAGAACACCGCCCAGGGTCCCTTCCATGGCGTGATACCCAAAGAAACATACGCAGTCATAAGCCCCGTCGGCAAAGCTGAGCCGGAGCCCCTGAGGTTTTTCAACCGTGATCCGTACATCCAGATCCGTCAGTTCAATATTCCCGCCGCCGCCGTGGTTGTCCCACAGAGCCACCGTTTCGGCACCGGCAGCAAACAGAGCATCCGCCGCCGCATTCAGTTCCAGAGCCGCCTGCCGTCTGGCGATTTCCCACTGCTCTGTTCCTTTGGCAAGCCCTTCATACGGCACGCCTACAACATAGTTGACCCCTTCCAGGTCGCACAGCAGTAAAATTCTTTTATACATTTCTTGATTCCTCCTGTTTGCCGGCATCTCACCGGTCTGAAAGCCGGTTTATGGATTCTGTCAGTGACAGATCCGGAAACGAACTGTAATGGTATGTTTCCCCGCTTTTTCTGCCCGATAGTAGATGTGATACTGGGGCGGCATGGTTACGGCATCCTGTTCCGGCACACCCTCGTTCAGATCTACATCCGGTTTTTCGGTGATCTCGATCAGCTCCAGATCTCCTGACTGAATTTCCAGTTTCTGCCCTTTCCGTTCCACGAACACACTGCCGTCTTTTTCATAAGGCTCAGAAAGGGTGTGGAGCGGGTACAGCACTTCCACCGGCTCGTCCGCTTCCACGGTATCCGTAACGATCAGACACCCTTCTTCCAGAATCAGTTCTCTCTGCCACAGGCTGATATTGTCATAGGCACTGCTCATATCCAGCAGACAGCGTTTTTTCTCCGGATCCATGTGCAGGATCTTGCCCACCGACTGCAGCAGAGGAACGATCCTCTGGTCATGTCCGTTGAACAGAAGGGCATTGTGGGCTTTGGTACTTTTCGTCCACTGCATATGATGCCTGGTACCGTATCCCCAGCCATAATAGCCGGAGGGAGAGATCATGGCAACCCCTGCGGAAAACAGCGCAAAGGAGCCCTGGTCGGCGTGTCTGTGGCTGTCATGGGGGAAGCGGGAAGCTCTGATCAGTACCGCAATATCGTCTTTACTCTGCAGATCCGTGTGCATAGCCGCGAAACCGCCGTCCGGGAATACCGCTGTATCCGCCGGTTCTTCCGCAAGGGTACGGGCAGGCTTCGGCAGGGCAGGCAGAAACAGATCCAGCAGATGAAGCATATACAGCGACTGGTCTACAGCTTCCTCACGGCGTTTTACGGCAAGCTCCGGTCCGAACTTATCTGCATACACAGTGTACGGATTCTGTGCAAAAAAGCCCGGCCATTCCGGAGAGTCGCTGTCGCACCAGTAGCCGTCACCGAATGGGTGGATCTCATAGTCTTTATTGCAGAAATGGATCAGGAAATTGGTGTAGCGGTGATAAAAGGGTCTGTCGAAAAGACTTTTGCCCGAGAACCGTTCCACTGCGGCAAAGAAGGGGAGGTACCATTTGGTGTAGCTGGCGGCATAGAATGTACCTTCCGCCCAGCTTCCGTCATTACCGCCGTAATAGGGGAATATGCCCCCGTAGATGTCCAGTGCATACCGGAGCCAGCGGATCAGCGTTTCCTCCTCCGCTGCACCGGTTCCCTTCAGCACCAGCGCCGCCCCCCCAAGATAGGCAGGAACTCTGCCTGCATGGGAATGGGAGGGATTCTTTTCGTAATTGATCTTCCGCAGCTTGTTTTCGCACTGCTGAGCGTACACGGCAATGGTGGCTGCAATATACTTCCGCTCTCTGTCACTGAGCAGAGGATACAGCATATCAAATGCCGGTGGGAGACAGCGGATATTGCTGATGCCGGTTTCGTCATCGTAATCACCGTCCACGGCACAGGGACCGATAGGATTCCAGTCGCAGATCTCCATCAGCAGTTCCCTTCCCTTTTTTCCGGCGGCTTCATCTCCCGTCAGTGCATACGACAACGCACAGGCAACCAGATCCCGGTCACATACGGTTCTGTGGTTGGCAAAATAATACCGGAAAGCGTAGTAATCACCGTTTTTGTGGTGAACAGGATGGGCAGGCAGAGGACGCTCCAGGGCAATCTCCACATTCTTCCGCAGAACCGCCAGCTCGGTGGTTCGTTCTCTTTTCAGCTGTTCAATATCCGCCGCAGAAAACAGATAGGCAGGGCGTTCTGCGGGATATGCCGCAAACAGTACCTCCGCATCCGGGCGTTCAAAGAGGAGAGCATTTTCCGCAATCCGGAAGGACATGAAATCTCTGCGCAGCGCTCCCGTATCCACCGTCCAGAAATAGTTCCCCGGGGAAAGAGGATTTTTGGGATTGGCATAATTCCTGGTTGTCTCTATGGTTTCCAGCACATTTTTATGCTCGTCATACACAGTCAGTGTATAGGATTCTGCGCCGTCCACCGGCACCCAGATCATCGTAGGCGGATTTTCGTAAACAATCTCTCCCTCTGACGGGAAAGGAAAATTCTGGGTGTGGGAAGTTCTTTCGGTGGGAAAAGTTTTCATTTGTCCGTCTCCCATACATATTCGCCGGTCTCCGGGTTGATGTAACCGATCTTCTTTGCCGGAATCCCAGCCATGATGGCATAATCCTCCGTACTCTTCGTAACCACAGCACCGGCACAGATCAGGCAGCACTTCCCGATTTTCACGCCGCCGGTGACGGTCACATTGCTGGCCAGCCAGCTCCCCGTACCGATCACGATGCTGTCGTCGCCGTCTTTTTCGGTTCTGGCGGAAAACCAGCCTGTTGCCGGATCGAATTTGTGGTTTCCGGCGGCAATGGAGCAGTGAGGACCGATCAGTACATGATCTCCGATGGTCACGTCCCCGCTGATGTATACATACAGACCGATCCGCACACCGCAGCCGATCTGTTCAAAGGGAACTGCGTTCACAATGGCACCGGGGGCTATGGAAATCTTCTTTTCCGGCGGGTATCCCAGCACCACTGCCCGTTCCAGACCATGCTTTGCCGTATCGGACAGGTGGGAAAACTCGCACAGGGTCTTGAATTCATCTTCCTCGAAAGAGGGCATGGGAATGTCTTTTCTCAGCATAATGTTTCCTCGTTTCTGTAGTACGGCAGAGAGTGACGGATGCAGTCCTCGATCTCCACCGACTGGATAGCCGATTGCAGATCGCAGGCTGCCGCCTCCCCTGCACGGATGGTTTCAAAGAACAGTCTGTTTTCATCGTAAAAACCGCTGAGGGTATACATATCCGTATTATCGGACAGCACATCACCCGTGATATCCGCCAGCGTTTTGTCGTTCCGGATATGCAGAAGTCTGCCGGGGACATCCATATTGTTCCACACGGGCAGATCCACGAAAAAGGTATTGTTCAGCGTGTTTACGGTGATCCGTTCCACCACCGACCCGCCGGTGGGCATGAATGTGATCTGGGCATACGCACCGTTTGTAAAGGATGCATTCATGAAGATATTCTTCACGTTTTCCCCCAGCTCCGGATGGTGATCGTACACAAACGAAACCTCACGGTAATCGGCACCGGCAATGTTTTTCACCACATCCACCGCATGGATGGCGGTTGTGGAAAAGTCCTTTTCAAACCGATGATACCGGTACATCTGGCAGGTGATGCCGATGATCCTCTCTCCGGTTTCCGCAAGCCGCTTTTTCAGCTCCAGAATCAACGGCATATACCGGCGGTTGAAAGCGGTACGCACGTGTACCCCGGAGGCTTTTGCCTGGGCGATCATGGTTTCGATTTCCTCTCTGTTCTTTCCCGGGGGCTTCTCCATAATGATATGGAACCCCATTTTCATGATCTCCACAGACAGCGGACAGGTCAGATCCACCGGGGAAAGCAGAGATACGGCGTCCGGCTGCTCACACCGGAGCATTTTCCGGAAGTCCGTATAGCACCGCTCAAAGCCGAAGGTATCCCGGAAACTCTCCGCCCGGGATGCATCCAGATCACAGCAGGCCGCCAGACACACACCGTCATAATCCTTTTTGTACTTGGCGAATGCAGGGCCGTGACCGCTTCTTGCCATATTGCCGCAGCCCACCACACAGATTCTGAACATACGAAACCTCCTTTGTCGTTCCTGTCAATCTCTGTTTTGATTATACCACTGTATATCCTGATTTTCAATACATTTCAGAGGCATGGGCACAAAAAAGACACCTCTGTGTTTACGGCAGAAGTGTCTTTCGGACATATTTTCCTGCCGTGTACCGCAGGTTCAGCGATGCACAGGCACCGTCACAAAATCCTTGCCCAGGTGGCTGTGTTCGCCGGTATGGAAATCGTGGAAGGACAGATCCTCTTCATAGCAGACCGACAGGATGGATGCATTGGCAGCCCAGGGGACATCCTTCATGGCTTCCAGCGGTTTGGCTTCCCAGTAACACTGCATAGCCCGCAGGAAAGTCGCATGGGTGGAGACACACACGGTTTTCCCGGGGTTTTCCCGAACAATTTCCGCAATGGTACAGATCCCCCGCTGCTGCAGGGCGGCTATGCTTTCCCCGCCGGTGGGGCAGCACAGACCGATGTTTTCAAGCCAGACCGTAAAATCCGCCGGATACAGCCGGGCGATTTCCGGGAAGGTGATCCCCTCCCACTGTCCTGCGAAAACTTCCCGGAGACCGGTGTGGGTACGGATCTGTAAACTGTGGTATCGGGCAATGTGTTCCGCTGTTTCCATGGCACGGGGCAGATCGCTGGAATAGATGCAGTCGATCTTTTCGTTTTTCAGAAACTGCGCAGTCAGCTCTGCCTGTTCATGTCCCTTTTCGGTAAGAGGGTACGACAGATGGGAGGCGAAGATTTTCTGTGCGTTGGCGACACTTTCGCCGTGTCGGAGAAGTAAAAGTTTGGTTGTCATTGCTGTTTCAGATCGGCTACAATATCCATCAGATCCTGCACGGATTTTTCACTCTGCTTTACCTTGGCAGCAACAGCAGAAGCAAAATCCGTTTTATTGTTTTCAATACTGTTCATCCAGGGGGCACGGACAATATCAGACCACAGTGCCGCACCGAAGTCGATCATATTGCTGTTTGTGATGATTTCCAGCATATCAATGGATTCCGTATCTCTGACATACCGTTTGGTCAGGGTATTTTCATAATACGCCGGATGGTTGATGTTCAGGGATTCTACTGCCAGTGCTTCCTTGATGACGCAGACCCTCTCCAGATCCCCAGAACAAGCCAGAGGAACAGCGATACGGCTGCCGTCCAGTGCAACATAATATCCGTCCTGATCTTCCGTCCACTTTGGAAAAGGTACAATACCGTAGTCGTCTTCCATATCGCCAAGGGTGGTCAGTGTGTTGGAACCTCTCTGCATGAACAGAGATCCGCCCTGCATGAAATACTGGTTTCCGAGAATCCGGCTGCTTTCCGCCTGCCCGTATACCTTGAATGTATTGAACAGGAACCCGTTCTGGGAACCGTGAGCAACGAATTCGGTAAACATATCAATGAGCTGCTCGTCCTGAGAAAGAACCGGCGGCGTTTTGGTGAAATCCATCAGTGCCATACCGCTTCCCATATAGGCAAGGTCGGTCATGTTGTCCCATTCGGCAATGAAACCGAACCGGTCGCCCTCTTTCATGGTGCCGTCACCGTCCACATCCAGAATGGCGGCTTCTGCCATGGAGTACATAACATCATAAGTCCATGTTCCGTCATACACCATCTGATAGGGAACTTCCAGCCCCAGATCGATGAGCATATCTTTGTTGAAGATGATGCTGGCACCGCCGGGGTTTTTGTCAAAGGCAGTATACGCCAGCATTGCCACGCCGTCTACCACCATTTTCTCATTCATCTTCTGCACATACCACGGTTTTGTCAGATCCACCACAGGCATATTGGATGCCGCCGGAACATACCCGGAGGTAACACCGGCAAACGCATGACGGAACACGAGTTTGGCAAGATCAAAATCATCCGACTGCGCACGGCCGGCGTTGGTCATCAGCGTGTTTACATCATTGTAATTGGTATACGGATACCGTGTCTCCACAAATTTGATATCGTATTTTTCCGCAATCAGCATATTCCGGGTATAGATGGCATCATCTACCAGATCTCCGCTGGGTTCGGTCATGTGTGCCGGATATTCTTCGTAAGCAATCAGCCGGTATTCATACCCGTCATACTTCACATCCGGCAGATAGTCTGCGGTGTATGCCGTTTCTTCTTCGGTTTCCGCCGCAGTTTCCGTTACGGCTTCTCCGGCGGTTTCAACGGAAGCTGTTTCTCCGCCGCCGCAGGAAGCAAAGGTAGGAACACAAAGCAACAGGGCAAAGAACAGTGCTGTCAGTTTTGTTTTCTGTTTCATAATACGTTTTCCTTTCCTGTAATCTGTTTTATATCATGGTTTTATGCGTTCAGATACTCGTCCGCTTTGGCAACACAGTCATACAGATGGCGTACTCTCGCGGCGATTGCCTCCGCCCCCTGCTTCAACCAGTCATAATACTGTACTTCCAGAGTCAGATACCCGTCAAACCCGGTGGCTTTCAGTGCCTGCATCATCACCGCCCAGTCGATCTCCCCTTCCGTAGGCGGCAGATGGTCGTCATACTTGCGGAAGTTGTCATGCACATGGGTTCCCTTGATCCGGCTGCCCAGTATCCCAATAGCTTCCGCCTGATTTTCCGTAGCCAGATGGGCGTGTCCGAAATCCCATACCCCGCATACTGCAGGAGAGTTGAAATCATCGATCAGCCGCTTATGTTCTTCCGGGAAATTGGAATAGAAGGTAACCGCCCAGTTGGGGTATGTAGGCAGGTTCTCGATCCCGATCCGGCATCCCAGCCGCTCTGCTTCCTTCACCAGGGGCAGGAGATTCTGCATATTGTAGAAATAGGATTTTTCAATATCTTCCAGCTCATTCCGCAGCCATGCACGGGGATGCACCGCCATCAGGTCTGCCCCCAGCATCACGGTGGCTTTGATACAGCGCATCAGTGCCAGCTCCATTTTTTCATCCAGGATCTCCACGGAGATCAGCAGGTTATAATACGGTGCATGGGTCATGATACAGACCAGTCCCAGCTCATCCAGCATGGCTTTCATTTCCCGGATCTCATCTTCCCAGTCGTCCTCAAAGAAATTGATCCCATCGCCGAATGCCATGGAAACATATTTGAATCCGTTTTCCGCAGTAGGGGGAAGCATGGCACGCCAGTCTTCTTCCCACCGGATCTGTAAAGCAACTTTTCTGTCCATTGTAATTCCTCCGTATATGGTTTCAGATATCGTTATCTCCGCATCATATCTTCAAGCCGGCAGCAGTTTTCGTATGCCGTTCTGACAAACGCCCGCAGTGCGGCATCATCCTTGTACAGGTGCTCGTATACCAGTTCCATGGTCAGATACCCCTCGTATCCGTTTCCGCCAAGAGCCGCCATTTCTGCCGTCCAGTCGATGGTACCGGTCAGAGGGGTCCAGTGATGGTCACCGGTATAGTCGTTGTCATGAACGTGTGTACCGCAGATCCGGTTTCCGAAGGTGGAGAGCACAGCGGCGGAAGCTTTTCCATGGGTCAGGGCGGCATGACCGAAGTCCCATACCCCGCATACACCGGCGGGATCCAGATCATCGATAAGCCGTTTATGAATATCCGGATCATGGGAGCAGAAGGTCATAGCCCATCCGGGGAATACAGGCAGGTTCTCCACGCCGATCCGACATCCGCAGCGTATGGCTTCCTCCACCAGCGGACGGAGATTTTTCATATTGTAAACATAGGACTCTTCCGGAATTTCCTTTCCGTTTCCATAGAATCCGTTTTCCGGCACAGGATTTTCATCCCGGTAATATCCTCTGGGATGGATCGCCATGATCTTGCCTCCCAGCATGGCGGTGGCTTTCACACAGCGCAGGAGCGCCGTTTCCATGACATCATCCACAAAATCCGCAGAAATGCGCAGATCATAATAGGGGGCATGGGTCATCACACAGCGCAGTCCCAGCGCATCCAGTTTTTTACGGATCTTTTCCGTTTCTTCCGCCCAGTCCTCTCCGTGGAAGCATTTGCTGGAGCCGAAGCCCATGGAGATATACCTGAAGCCGCTTTCTGCGGAAATCTCCAGCACCCGTTCCCACTGATCGTCATGCTGAATCTGCAATGCCACTTTCTTTTCCATACAGTTCTCTCCTTCATCGTTGAAAATGCTGAAATTCAGCGGAATACAAAAAACTTATATATGTATTTTATCACAACTATTGCAAAATAGGAAATAGTTATATATAATATATCTATAACCATTTGTTATAGGAGAACGGTATGCAGTTACAGGAAATGCGGTATGTTGTCACCCTTGCCGAGCAGAAGAGTTTTTCCAAAGCGGCAAAGATACTGTATGTGAGCCAGCCGGCACTGAGCCAGTCCATCAAACGAATAGAAGAACGGCTGGGAGTTACACTGTTCGTCAGGGAAATGAACAATGTATATCCCACGGAAGCCGGGAGCTTTGCAGTCAAACACGCCAAGACCATTCTGGAGATGACCGCCTATCTGAAAGACGGTCTGAACCAGTTCCGGGATGTGAACTGCCTGCACATCGGGATTTCCAACAACTACAACAAATATTATCTGCCGAAGATCATCCCGCTTTTCAAAACCATGTGTCCGGATGTCAAAATAGATATAACGGAAGAAAAATCCCAGACGCTGGAACAGATGACCAAAGAGGGAAAACTGGATCTGTGTATGCTTCCCTCTCCGTTTATCTATCCGGAACTGGAACATACCGTTATCAAAAAAGAAGAAATCCTGCTGGCTCTGCCGGCGGATCACCCCTATAACCGCTCCCATCCCTCCGACACCCATGTAAATCTTCTGGACTTCAAAGATGAAAACTGGATCTTTCTGAACCGGACACACCGGTTTACCATGATCGCTCTGCACATCTGCGATGTGGTGGGATTCCGTCCAAACATCATTTTTGAATCCACCAGCATGGATACCGTTGTAAATATGATCCGGGTGGGAGAAGGGATTGGATTTGTGGCAGATGCGGTTTCCTTCATCAATCCGCCGGACGGTATGCGGTTTTACCATATCACGGGGGAGGAAGTGTACCGGGACTATGCAGTGGTCTACCAGGAGTCATCCGCCAAGCTGCGGGAAATACAGGATTTTATCCGGGTGTGCAGAACCGTATTCCGGGGGACTGCCGGGTAAGTTTCTTTCCGGCGGAAAAATTCCGTAAAAAATCTCATAGAAATTTTGAAAAACCTCTTGACTTTACCACGGCAGAGTGCTATAATTCATGACAATAAAATGCGATGAGCAGAAACCAGTAGGTTGGAAAGAACCGTCCAGAGAATTGCCGGTTGGTGCGAGGCAAAGGGGATGTCCTTCTCGAATTCATTCTGTTAGCAGTGCGCTGAATCGGAGTAATCCGTAGTAGGATGCAACGGGTGTTCCCGTCACAGAACTAAGGTATGTCAGTACCTGATAAGGCCGCTACCGTGAGATGGCGGCGAACTGAGGTGGTACCACGGGATTTGTTTATTCTCGTCCTCTGTATTCTGGGGATTTCCCCTTTCGGAATGCAGAGGTCTTTTTGTTTCACCTTTCGTTTCGATACAGCAAACTGACAAAAAAGATATAAACCGGAAAGGATGAATGAAAAATGGAACAGAAGTACTACCAGAAAGAGATTGAAACCATGCCGCTGGAAGAAATGCGGAAACTGCAATCGGAAAAGCTGGTCAAGCAGGTAAAGCACGTTTATGAAAACGTACCTTACTACAAAAATCTCATGGACGAAAAGGGTGTTAAGCCCGAGGACATCCAGAGCATTGATGACCTGCACAAGCTCCCCTTTCTCACCAAAGCGGATCTGCGTGATGCTTATCCTTACGGACTTCTGGCAAAGCCGCTGGAAGACTGCGTAAGAATCCAGTCCACCTCCGGTACAACCGGCCGCCGTGTGGTTGCGTTCTACACCCAGCATGATATTGATCTGTGGGAAGACTGCTGCGCCCGTGCGATCACAGCTGTCGGCGGCACCAACAAGGATGTCTGCCAGGTTGCTTATGGCTACGGTCTGTTCACCGGCGGTCCCGGTCTGAACGGCGGTTCCCATAAAGTAGGCTGTCTGACCCTGCCCATGTCCTCCGGCAACACGGAACGGCAGATCCAGTTCATGATGGACCTGCAGGCTTCCATCATCTGCTGTACCCCCTCCTATGCCGCATACATCGGCGAAACACTGAAGGAGATGGGTTACAAGCCCGAAGACATTCCGCTGAAGGCAGGGATCTTCGGTGCGGAACCCTGGACGGAAGAAATGCGTCAGGGCATCGAAAAGACCCTCGGCATCAAGGCTTACGATATTTACGGTCTGACCGAAACCACCGGTCCCGGCGTTGCATTCGAGTGCAGTGAACAGACCGGTATGCACATCAACGAAGACCACTTCTTCGCAGAAATTATCGATCCGGCCACCGGCGAAGTCCTTCCCGAAGGCAGCAAGGGTGAACTGGTATTCACTTCCCTTGACAAGGAAGCTTTCCCGCTGCTCCGCTACCGTACCCGTGACATCTGCGTACTGTCCAGAAAGAAGTGCTCCTGCGGACGTACCCTTATCAAGATGGCAAAGCCCATGGGCAGAACCGACGATATGCTCATCATCCGCGGTGTCAACGTATTCCCCAGCCAGATCGAAACGGTACTTCTTAACCAGGGTTATGAACCCAACTATCAGATCGTGGTTGACCGTGTAAGCAACAATGATACGTTTGAAGTCAATGTAGAAATGACCGCTGAAAAGTTCACCGACAAGGTAAGCGAAATTCTGGCGATGGAAAAGGTTCTGGCTGATGCCATGAAGACCATGCTCGGTATCAACCCCAAGGTACATCTGATGGCACCCAAGTCCATTACCCGCAGTGAAGGCAAGGCTGTCCGCGTCATTGACAAACGCAAGCTGATTTAAGTTTCAGGATCGTAAATAACAGGAAGATGACATTGCATCAGATCTGAAAGGAGCATAATTATGGCAATCAAACAGTTAACCGTATTTCTTCAGAACCAAAAAGGTACCGTCGTTTCCGTTACCGATATTCTCGCCAGCAACAATGTGAACATCCGCGCCCTCTCCATTGCAGAAACACAGGAATTCGGCATTCTGCGCCTTATCGTAAACGATAC
>JAFZET010000379.1 GCA_017560565.1 Clostridia bacterium
ATCTGCTGTGAAGACGATCTTCTTCTCCGTTTCGGCAGCACCGGCAACGACGATCATTGTCACGATCACGGCAGCCAGAACCAAAATGCCTATCAGTCGTTTCATGTTTACACCTCTCAAATGTTTTACACATATCTGCCGCATCACGGCACAGCCATCATCCGTCCGGAAATCTCTGCTGAATACAAAATAATTCCACAATTACCGATGATACACAGTCATTATAGCACCAACACAGTCTAAAGTCAATATATTTCTCTTGAATTGAAGCCCCGAAACCCAAAATATATCGTTTTTTAAATAATCCGTACCCATTCGGCAGAAAACCTGCCGCAGAGCACATTACGGGAGAAAAAACCGGACTGAACTTCGGGCAAGTCCGGTCCGGTCGTTTTGTATGTGTTTGGGAATCAATATTCGCCGGTCTTCTTGTGGGTACCCTGATAGTCTCTTTCCAGAGACAGGATACCATTGTCCATACGGAAGATACGGTCGGCGTGTTCGGCGATGGAAAGGTCGTGGGTTACCATAATCAGGGTCTGCCCCATAACCTTCTTGGTTTCCAGCAGCAGCTTCAGAACTTCGTCTGCGTTGGCTCTGTCCAGGTTACCGGTCGGTTCATCGGCAAACAGAATGTCGGGCATATTGATCAGGGCACGGGCGATGGCCACACGCTGCTGCTGACCACCGGAAAGTTCGGAGGGCAGGTGGTGCAGACGTTCCGTCAGCTGGAGGGTTTCCACCAGACGGCGCAGGGTTTCCTGATAGGACATTTCGGACTTGTTGCACATCATGGTGGGAATCAGGATGTTTTCCAGTGCGGTAAACTGGGGGATCAGGTTATGTCTCTGGAAAACAAAGCCCATGTTCATACCGCGGAACCGGCTCAGTTCATCCGGCTTCATGGCGGTGATGTCTTCCCCACGGATCAGCACACGGCCGGAGTTGGCGGAGTCAAGCCCCGCACAGATATGCAGGAAAGTGGACTTACCGGAACCGGATGTACCGATGATGGCTACGAATTCGCCGGGTTCAACTTTGATGCTGGCTCGGTTTACGGCGGTGATTACCGTATCGTACTGCTTGTACTGCTTGATGACGCTCTCGGTCTGGAGCATATATTCTGCCATATTATTTATCCTTCACGCAGCCCTTGACTGCGGGTATCCTTTCTTGTTGCATTAACTGTATTTCTGTTCTGCGAAAACAATCCGTCTGCAGGTCTTGTTACTCTTCATCACCGAATTCACCGCCGGCACCGCCGTTTTCAAGGGAGTAACGGTACTTGGCGTAGCTGCGGTACGGCAGGTAGGTGGAGAAGTAGCCGCAGAACACGGACATCACGATACTGATCAGGATTGCGTACCAGGGCATATAGAACACATAGCGTACGTTTTCTCCGCTGAAGTACGGCAGCACAACATTGTAAATATAGAACAGAATATAGCTGCCGATATAGCTCAGCCCGATGGATACAAACAGGGACATGCCCGCCATGCAGAGACCGCCCTGAATGTAGATCTGGCGGATCTCCTTCATGATGGCACCAATGGACTGCAGAATATTGAATTCCTTTTCTCTCTTGCGGTAGTACAGATTCTGGGAGAAGAACCATACCAGAGGAGAAATGCACAGAACCAGAACGGCGATGCAGACAAACAGCTCAGTGTAATGCTTGTCGGCGTCGATTTCGTTCTTCAGCGCAATACGGGCATTGGCAACCTTGACATCCCCGTACATACGACCCCAGGCACGTACTTCGTCATACAGAGCGTTTACGGAGTCGTTATCCATTTCTCTGTCCACGTACAGGTTCAGAGTTGTGGAGGAAGGCTTCTGTCCGGTCACTTCCTCATACAGCGCAGTATTCATATAAATCGGTGTGGAACCGCTGGGGATATCGTAAATGATGGCGCCGATGGTGCATTCGATATAATCGAAGTGGAAGTACTGTATCTGCGCCTTGAGCAGGTTACGACCGGTCAGGTTGGTATCCACGGAACGGATCTGCCCGTTCTTGACACCCAGCCAGATCTTGTCGCCGACCTTATACTTGTATGTAGGCACATTGGAGATGGACTCGCCCACGATGACCACATTTTCACCGGTCAGCAGGCTGTTGATATCGCCTTTGATATCGTAATCCGCCAGAACCTGGATCTGCTCTTCGTCCATAGCCAGGAATACGACATCACTGGAGGCACGATAACCTTCTCCCTTGGTATCAAATTCGGTACCTTCGTAAGTTACCAGATTCTTGAATGCCTTTACATCGCTGTGGTGTACCAGCATATGGTGTCCCTTGTGACGGGCTTCCACCTGGTTGTCAGCGATTTCCACCGCACGGATCCCTTCCAGACTGTAAAGCTCTTCGCTCATGGTATCGTCATACGGATAAGGAGAATCGCTCAGATCCACGACAAACTGCGGTCTGGGATATTCCAGGTCAGTGGTGAAGATGTCCGCCATATACAGACCCATGATAAACAGGGCACAGAACACGATAGCGGTAGACAGCAGCTGCACGTTATACTTGCGGAAACGCCACATGGAGTACATTTCGTACTTGGTGGGGAACGCTTCGCCGAAAATATTGATGGAGCGCATGGGAGAAGTTACCAGGTTGGAGTTGTCTTCCGTTACGATCAGGGACATGGGGTCCTTGACGGACATAACCTTCATGGGCGTCCATACGGAACACAGGATTACCGCCAGCCCAAACAGTGCGATCTTCAGGATCGACAGGGGGTTGAACAGGAATCCGTACCCGGAACCGTTGTAGATCAGGAAGGAGATCAGGGTGGAGATCCCCAGAGAGGGCAGGAATGTCACCACGGAGATGACAAACAGCTCCCAGAATGCCGTCGAGAACAGCATCTTGAAGTCTGCCCCGAATGTCAGATAAATACCGTATTGGAATTTATACTGGTTCAGCCGGATGTTGTAAAGTGCCATCAGCAGGAAGATCGCCACCGCCAAAAGCAGCAGGGTGATGAACACAAAAGCAACACGGTTGGCATTGATGTTATCCTGGAACGTAAGCAGCTGCGTTTTTTCCATGGAGAAGCTCTTGCCCTCCGTACCGTACGCACTCAGATCCGGCAGATAATTTTCCCGGAACCGTTTTTCGCAAAGATCCAGGTCTTTTCTGGTGAAGCGCAGATATACGTCGTGTGTTATGATACCTGTCAGATAGTTCAGGTTTTCATCGTGACGCACAACCTCAAAAATGATGTCACTTTTGAACACGGTATCTTTGTCGTTGACCAGATACAGCGCCTGATACTCATTCAGATCCTTCAGCACCATGTGATAGCTGAATTCTTCCGTTACATGCTGATATTCCACATGGTTGTTGTTGTCAGCCGACACCGTCATCATACCGTACAGGATCTGTATGATCATGATGGCTATGAAAAAGCACAGATACTGACTGAAGTTGAAAAATACGCTTTTCCATGAGATGGTCAGGCTTCTTTTTAAGTACTCAAATACCTTTTCCAAATCCGATTGCAGACTGCTTTTATAAGAGAGTCTTTCCTCCTGTGGCCATATTTCCCTGCCCGACGGGCGTCTGCACGCAGACAGGGTTCTCAACATCTTATATTATAGCACGGATATCCCGGGAAATATGTGGATTTTTTGTTAACACTGAAGATATCCCCCCACATAACGTAATAATTTTTTCATATCATTTTTGTGCATAATGTATGTTGTAGCTTTTTTGGCAAAAAACATCCTGCTGTCCGTTCCTCCGTCGGAAAACATAAAAAAACTGTAAATTTCCCGCAAAGCATCTTGACCCGGACGGGATACATCTGTATAATAAATAGGTAAGAAATGTACCGGAGGTAACCATGCAGCCTTTCAAGAACAAAAAATATTTACAGATTGCTCTTTATGTCTTTCTGACCTCCATCGCCATCATTCTTTTCACCCTGCTGTGTCTGCATCTGGAACAGGTCAGACAGTTTCTGGATATGCTGTACGGCACGGTCTCTCCGTTTGTGTACGGTTTTATCATTGCCTATCTGGTCAACCCCATCATGGTCGGCTGTGAAAAACATATACTCCGGTTTCCGGAAAAGTCAAAGCTCGCTGCCCGGTTGAAACGGCCTCTCGGCGTGACCATGGGCTTTATCGTATTCTCTCTGATCATCGCAATAGCCGTGGGGCTGATCTTCCCCCAGGTGGGCGAAAGCTTCAAGGATCTGCAGGCAAAAATCACCGATTATGTTGCCGCCGCCCAGAATCTGGCAGACAGTATTGTCCGGAACTTCCCCCTGTTCAACGGCAGGTATGAGACCCTGCTGGAATTCCTGGACGTCAACGAGATCACTTCCGACCTCAAGAGCATCATCGCCAACTTCTCCAATCTGCTGGCGTATGCAGCGGACTATGTACTCTCCTATGGCAAGCAGTTCATGATTGAGGTCAAGAATATCCTCATCGGCGTGATCGCAGCGGTCTATTTCCTGCTGGCCAAGGAACGGCTCATCTCCAAGGGAAAAAAAGCCGCCGCCGCCTTTCTTTCCCGTCGTCATTACGTGAATCTGGTCAACCTGCTCCGCTTCACCAACAAGACCGTGGGCGGCTTCATCTACGGTAAAATCATCGACTCCATCATCATTGGCTGTCTGACTTTCATCGTCATGTCCATCTTCAAGATGCCCTTTACCATGCTCATCAGTGTGATCGTGGGCATCACCAATATCATCCCCTATTTCGGTCCCTTTATCGGTGCGATCCCCAGTGCTTTCATCGTGTTCATCGCAGATCCCGGCATGACCATCTGGTTTATCCTGATGATCTTCATCATCCAGCAGTTGGACGGAAATATCATCGGTCCCAAGATCCTGGGGGACACCACCGGTATGACCTCCCTGTCCGTACTGGTTTCCATCACCATTGCAGGCGGTCTGTTCGGGTTCACCGGTATGATTCTGGGTGTGCCTGCAGCGGCTGTGCTGTGTGTCCTGTTCCGGCAGAAGACCGACAATATTCTCCGGCACAAAAACGCTTCCACCGAATCTGCCGATTATTACGACAATCTGCCTCCCAGGGATTTCGACAACGAACCGATCTTCATCCGTAAAGATGAAGTGATCCCCGATGCCTGTGATCTCCCGCCGGTAAAGGAAGAATCCGATCAATAGTATCTGCATTCCCCAAATGTACAGACCGCCGTCCGGGTACCATAAACTCTGTTTCCCGGCGGATTCTGATAAAAACAGCACTGAATACTATTACAAAATATGGAGGTTACCATGAAAACAAACAAGAAATCTCTGCTCTCCCTACTGCTTGCAGCCATCCTGCTTATGCCTGCTGTGGTATCCTGCGGCGGCGGTGAAGGCACTGCTGCCATCGAAGACACATCCGCCGCTCCCGCAGAAACCGAAACACAGCGTGTTTACGTGGACGATATTGCCGATGATGTGGACTTTGACGGTGCTGTCGTAAAGTTCATGTGGTGGGAAGAAAACGAGGAGTACGCAGAAGAACAGAACGGCGAAGTGGTCAACGATGCCCTGTTCGACCGCAATCTGTCTGTGGAAACCCGTCTGAACGTCAAAATTGAAAACGTAGGCGAATCCTATACCTGGGACACCAAGGACATTTACCTCGGCAAGATCCGTTCCAGCGTCATGGCAAACGACGGTGCTTATGACGTAGCATCCGGTCAGTACGCCACCCTGCCCGGTCTGGTTCCGGAAGGTAACTTCACAGACATGACCGCCCTGCCCTATCTGGATTTCTCCAAGTCCTACTGGGTTCAGCAGCTGATCGAAGAAACTTCCATCAATGGCAAACTGTATCTGGCATCCGGTGACATCACCAAGATCACCATCAGCAACACCTTCTGCCTGCTGTACAATGAATCCCTGCGGCAGGATCTGGGTATTGAAGATCTGGTGGAAGCGGTAAAGAACGGCACCTGGACCCGTGACAAAATGGATGCTGCTATTGCCGGCACCTATGCAGACCTGGATGGTGACAATCTCCCCAGTGCCGGTGACCGTTACGGCATTGCATTCCGGGATGACAACTGTATGACCCCCTTCATTCAGGCATTCGATCTGCGGATCACCACCATGAAAGATGGTTATCCCGAACTGTCCTTCAACAACGAAAAGGCGATCTCCGTATATGAATACATGGTCAACCTGATTCACCATACGCCCGAAGCCATGGTCGACCTGCTTTCCAAGGATGTATTCACCGGTGACCAGATCAGCAGCAATATGATGGCCGGGAACATCCTGTTCTATGTAGGCGTTTTCGGCAATGCAAAGAGTTTTGCAGAAGTAGATTTTGAATTCGGCCTTCTGCCTCTGCCCAAGTGGGACGAAAGCCAGGCTACCTATCAGTCTGCTCTGGGTGAATCCAATACCCTGTTCGGTATCCTCACCTCCTGCGCCAACAAGGATGCTACTGCCGCCGCTCTGGAAATGATGGCTGCGGAAAGCTACCGTCTGGTAACCCCCGCTCTGTATGAAATCACGCTGAAGACCCGGTATGCTGCCGACTCCGAAATGGCTCAGATGTTCGACCTGATCCGTGACGGCGTAACCTTCAACTTCGGCTCCATTTACACCTTCGACCTGAACCGTCTGTGCGTATTCTTCAAGGAAACCATCGGTCTGGAAAAAGGCTGGTCCTCCACCTGGGTCGCCCAGGAAGATGCTACCAAGGCTGCCATCGACCAGTTCTTTGAAAAGGTTTCCGCGCTGGAATACTGATCGCTGTCCCAAAATCAATGAAATCCCTCGGATCCACCGGGGGATTTTTTATTCGGCAAACAAAAAATGCCGCATACCCGATCGGATACACGACACTCTTATTACAGCAGATACCGCCCTTCCATGGCACGGCGCAGGGTGACTTCATCGGTAAACTCCAGATCTCCGCCCACCGGCACACCGTTTGCAATTCTGGACACCTGAATGCCCAGAGGAGAGAGCAGTTTGGCTATGTACATAGCGGTGGCTTCCCCTTCCACAGTGGGATTGGTAGCCAGAATCACCTCGCTGACCTCTTCCGTCTGGAGTCTGGTCAGCAGCTCACGGATCTTCAGCCGATCGGGAGTAATGCCTCTGGCAGGAGAAATGGTTCCGTGGAGCACATGATACAGTCCGCCGTACTGTCTGGTTTTTTCGATAGCGAACACAGCCCGGGGATCTTCCACCACACAGATCACACCCGTATCCCGTCTTTCATCACTGCAGATAGGACACAGTTCTCCGGCGGTGATATTCTGACACCGGCTGCACTGGTGGATATCGGATTTGGCTGCCAGAATGGCTTCAGCAAAGGCTTTGGCTTCATCATCCGTGAAGTTCAGTACACAGAAAGCGTACCGCATAGCCGATTTCTTGCCGACCCCATCCAGCCGCCGGAACATATCTGTCAGCCTTTCCAGAGGCTCCAGACGTTCGGATGCCATATCAGAACAGACCCGGTACGTTCAGACCGCCGGTGATCTTGCTCATAGCTTCGTTGTTGGTTTCAGTAACCTTCTTGATCGCTTCATTCATAGCAGCTACCAGAATGTCTGCCAGGGTTTCGATATCATCGGGATCCACAACTTCAGGAGTCATGTCAATGGACTGCACTTCCATCTTGCCGTTGATCTTTACGGTAACAGCGCCGCCGCCTGCCTGGATTTCGTATTCCTTTTCATCCAGTTCAGCCTGCTTGGCTTCCATTTCTTCCTGCATCTTCTGAGCCTGCTTGATCATGCCCTGCATATTGTTGGGACCGCCGCCCATACCCTTGGGAACTCTTGCCTTCATGTTATGTACCTTCTTTCCTAATTTTCACAAAAACCGGTATTCCGGTAGATTTCACTTAAAACTCCGTCAGTTCGTCCAGCGGATTCTTTTTTTCTTTTGGTGCGGCTCCGGAAGAGATCACAAGCTCCGTTCCCGCCTGACCGTATCCGCACATACGGAATGCCGCCAGTACCGCTCCTTTGGTTTTCTCCTGCGCCAGCATATGTGCGCCGATGGAAGCCACTGTTTTCACAAAAATCTTTTTGCCGTCTGTGGTAATGGCACATTCACAGTCCCCCAGAAACGCCGCCGCCATGGGATCCTGACTGCCAAACCGTTCCACCACTTCACTGATGTCGGTAATAGGCTCCGTCTGCACTGTCTGCTGTACAGGCACTTCCGTCTGTCCGGGCGCAGAAACCGGTTCCTTGTTTACCGAGGGTTCTGTTTCCGGCACTGCCGCAGGTTCCGCCGCAGATTCTGTCGGTACATACGTTCCCTGAGACAGCATGGCTACTTTATCTTCCAGTGCGTTCAGTCTGGCCATATACCCCGCCGGTGTATCCGAAAGTCTCGGGTCGCTCATCCGGATCAGGGTCATTTCCGCCGTCAGCCGCTTGGTCTGGGGCAGTCTTGTCATTTCCTTCAGCCCGTCGTCCAGTAGTGTAAAATGAGCCGTCAGTGCCGCCGTGTCAAATCGTCTGGCCGCATCTGCAAGGATCCGCATTTC
>JAFZET010000380.1 GCA_017560565.1 Clostridia bacterium
AGTAACCGATGATTAACGACACCGCTGTTGGCTGAATAAACGGTATAATCCCGCCCTACATGGTTTCCGGTTTTGTAAAACGAGTTAATCATCATTGACATAAGAGATAAAAAGTAAAAAATATACAGTAATACGAGAACGGCTTACAGAGGGAAAATTTCCCATCCTGTAAGCCGCTTTTTCATTCCGCACAATCTATATATTTCTTACTTCTACCCTCTTACTTCTTATCTGTCATCGCGCCTCTCGCCCACAGGATCCATTTTGCTCTGTCCAGCGGATCCACGCCCCGTCTGGGAGCGTCACAGCCTTCGCCGGGTTTGCATTCCCGGTAGCCGTGGAACTGGGTCTGGCAGACAGCCTTGCCGGAAGAGAAAGACGCCAGCCGGGTGGGGAAATCCATAAACTTTGCCAGCGGCACGATGCTGTCCAGCACAACGGTATCCCCCGTCAGCATGGGACTGTCGTATTCGCCGCCGCCCTGCACCACTTCCGTAATCAGCTTGCCCGCCAGCTCTGCCGGTGCCGTGACCCGCATCTGCAGCAGGGGTTCCAGCAGAACCGAACCGCAGTTCACCAGCCCGTTCAGGAACGCCATGGGGGTACACACGAAAAAGTCCAGCGGATGGGTGTGGATGGTGTGGTGCTCGCCGCCGATCAGAGTACAGCGGAAATCCGTCACCTCCCAGCCGTGGATGCCCTGCTCCAGACAGGAGAGGAACGACCGGTGGATATGGCTCTGGTACTTATAAAAACACTGGTTGCTGGGCAGTCTGCCGTGGTAAGTTACGCCGTAGCCCCGGGGCATGGGCTCAAACAGAAACCGTACCACTGCCCAGCAGGGTTTCGGCATGGTGTAGTCTGCATAGCCCTCGCCTTTACGCATGGGGGTTTCCTTGTAGATGACCGTGGGCGGAGAGAAATTGGCTTTCAGACCGTACCGTTCCGCCAGCAGGGTTTCCAGAATTTCCGACTGGACGCTGCCGGTGAGATGGATCACGATCTCCGACTGACCGTTTTCCCATTTGGCATCAATGTACGGTTCTTCATCCGACAGTTCCTTCAGAGCACCCGCCAGTCTGGGCAGTGCTTCCGGTTCCGGATCGGCTGGGGTCACACGCACCCTCAGCAGGGGATGTGCCAGTGCATACCGTCTTACCGGCGTCACAGAACCCACATACCGTCCCACTTTCGCTCCGGTCAGACCGCAGAGGGCACCGATATCCCCGGCGTCCACCTGTCCTGCGTCACTGTACCGACCGCCGAGATGCTTTCGGATCTGGGAAACCTTGTCTTTGGCTTCTGCCGCCCCCTCTTCCACAGGAACTGCTTCTTCCGGTGCGTCTTCCGCTTCGGCTGTATTTTCTGCCGGTGCTGCCGGTTCCACAATGGCCAGCGCATCCCGGTTTTTCACCGTACCGCCAAACAGCCGCACATGGGCGATTTTTCCCATGGTTTTGTCGTGTTCGATCTTGAAAATCACGCCGGACAGCTCGCCCGTGGCTTTGGCAGAAGCATCGGGCATATACCGGGTACAGAAATCCAGCAGTTCCCGGATTCCCAGTCCCTTTTTGGCACAGCCGCACAGCACCGGGGTGATTTTGGCTTCCCGGATGGCGGCGGGCAGTCTTTCGGCGATCTGCTCCTCTGTCAGCAGTTCGTCCATCAGGAACAGTTCCGCCGTTTCTTCGTCCCATTCTCCCAGTGCTTCCGTAGCGGTTACAGCAAAATCCGACGCAGTGATCCGACAGCTGTCCGAGCCGCAGTCTTCCCCCAAAGTCACCGGCATATACACCGTTTTTTCCTTTGCGGCTGCCCGCAGTTCCCTGAGTACCCGGTCAATGTCGGTTCCTGCCCGGTCGATCTTATTGATGAACACCAGTCTGGGCAGTCCGGTGACTTCCAGAGCATGGAGCAGATTTTCCGTGTGCGCTTTCACGCCGTCCGGTGCAGAGACCACCAGAATGGCAAAGTCCAGTGCTTCCAGACACCGCTCCACCTCACCGGCAAAATCCACGTGTCCCGGCGTGTCGATGATATTTACCGTAGAGCCATTCCATTCCAGCGATGCCGTAGCCGACCGGACGGAGATCCCTCTCTTCCGCTCCACGGACAGGGAGTCTGTCTTTGTTGTCCCGGCGTCTACCGATCCCGCCTCCCGGATCACCCCTGCGGTATACAGAAGCTGTTCGGTTAAGGTCGTCTTCCCGGCATCCACATGAGCCAGAATCCCCAGATTGCGGAATTTTTCCATAGACACAGCCCCCTTATCAATAATTAAGAATTATGAATTCAGAATTAAGAATTATATGCTACATTATACCATACCGCATAAAATTCTGTCAACAAAAAGAATACAGCCTCTCCGAAGAAAGACTGTATTCACAGAAATCATTCTTAATTCATAATTCTGAATTCTTAATTATCATCAGCCGCGCTGTTCGTTCAGTTCTTCATACTTCTGCAGGGTCTTTTCCATTGCAGTGTTGAAGGACTTTTCACCCTTTTCCCAGGTGGAAGCGAAGGTATCCTTGCCGCCTACGATGATGGTGCGGATGTTGGAGTACAGGTTGCCCCAGTTGTAGATGTAACCCAGGTCATAACGGCGATCCTGCAGGATGATATCCAGCATTTCGATGGATTCTTCGTCACGCATATACTTTCTGGTGATGGCTACATCGTAGTAAGCGGGGGTCAGGGTGTACATGGACTTGGCTGCCATGGCTTCCACGATGGCACCGGACATTTCCTGATCCTTTACGGATACGGTAACGGTTACAACCTTACCGGCGGTACCGTGTACGAAGTGGTGGTAGTTTTCCTGATCTTCATCATACTTGGGCCACGGGATCAGACCGAATGCGGTTTCGCTTTCACGCATACGGATGATGCACTGCATAACTTCGCCGAAGAAGAGGGCTCTGCCTTCTTCAAACAGCTGACGCAGACCATCGGAAGTACCTACAACGGAAGTGTTGATGGTTACTTTCTTGTCGGACATGAGCTTCCCTGCCAGTTCCACAACCCCGGACATTCTTTCCGCATTGGTGCACAGATACGGCATACCGTCGCCGTCCTTGTAAACCAGCTTTTCACCGGAAGCATAGAACAGACCCTGACCGGAGTCGTCGGAGGTGGCAAAGCCGAAGATATCGTCTGCATGGAGCATTTTCCCGTCACCGTTTACGTCCAGTGCGGCGGCAGACATCATTTCCAGCATATCATCATAATACCAGTTGTTGTCCAGCACTCTTTCATAGATGTTGTCGAAGCCGTTGTCTTCATACAGCTGCTTGTTGAACATCAGAACCCAGGTGGCGTCGTTGTCGATGACGGTGATGTCACCGGTAGCGAAGTAGATGTTGCCCATCAGGGTAAGGTCTTCGGTACAACCCTGGTCCCACCACGGCTTGGTCAGGTCGATGTAGGGCAGGTCGTACATACTCATGGTGTACCCTGCCTGTGCCAGGTTG
>JAFZET010000381.1 GCA_017560565.1 Clostridia bacterium
CTTGACAAAAAGGACATAATAGATTATAATATTCAACGTACTGAGGTGACACAATATGACACCACAATATCTTGTGGTGTTTTTATTGCCAAATTACAACAGAATGTGATATGACATCCAGGCAGCACGGTTTCAGCTGCCCTTTGTGCTGTCTTCCGACGTCAAATACACAGATTTGGAGATATGATATGCTGACCACAATACGAAAAAGGGACGGTCGTGAGGTTCCCTTTTCCCTGGAAAAAATAGCCAACGCAATCTTCCGCGCAGCACAGGCTGTGGGCGGAAGTGACTATAAAGAATCCCTGGCTCTGGCACAGGAGGTCACTGCTCGTCTCTCCGAAAACCACACGGAGGACATCCCCTCGGTGGAATCCATCCAGGACACCGTGGAATGGGTGCTGGTCAAGCACGGTCATGTGCGCACCGCCAAGGAATACATTCTGTACCGGGCACAGCGTACCAAGGTGCGTGAAATGAACACCCACCTGATGAAGACCTTTGAAGACCTGACCTTCCGCTCTGCGCTGGAAAGCGATATCAAGCGTGAAAACGCCAACATCGACGGCGATACAGCTATGGGAACCATGCTGAAGTACGGTTCCGAAGGTGCAAAGCAGTTCTATGATCTGTATGTACTGGATCCGGTTCATGCCAAGGCGCACAAGGAAGGCGACATCCATATTCACGACTTGGATTTCTACGGTCTTACCACCACCTGTTGTCAGATCGACCTGATCAAGCTCTTCGGCGGCGGTTTTGCTACCGGACAGAGCCAGAATATCCGTGAACCCAAGGATATCATGTCCTATGCCGCACTGGCCTGCATTGCCATTCAGGCAAACCAGAACGACCAGCACGGTGGTCAGTCCATTCCCAACTTTGAATATGCCATGGCCATCGGTGTCCGCAAGACCTATGTCCGTCACCTGACCAGAAACATTGCCAAGGCTCTGGATATGGCAGATGTACAGATCGATGGCAGGGACGGCGAAGAAGCTGCCGCTATTCTGCTGAAGAAAATCGAAACAACCTACGGCGTACATCCCGTCATGGCGGAAGCGGAAGCCATGAAGGATGCTTTGGCCAAGGAACTGTCCATTCTGCTGGGCGAGTCCGGTGCGAGAGAAGCCGCTGTCATTGACAAATATACACAGAAAGAGATCGACCGCAGTACCCATCAGGCGATGGAAGCACTGATTCACAACCTGAACACCATGCATTCCCGTGCCGGTGCACAGATCCCCTTCTCCTCCCTGAACTACGGTACCGATACCACACCGGAAGGACGCCTGGTCATCAGAGCTCTGCTGGACGCCACCGACGCCGGCATGGGCAACGGGGAAACCCCGATCTTCCCGATCCAGATCTTCAAGGTGAAGGAAGGCGTCAACTACACCCCCGGCGACCCCAACTATGACCTGTTCCAGAAGGCCTGCAGAGTATCCGCCAAGAGACTGTTCCCCAACTTCAGTTTCCTGGATGCTCCCTACAACGCACAGTACTACAAACCCGGCAAGCCGGAAACAGAAGTTGCCTATATGGGCTGCCGTACCCGTGTGATTGCCAATGTGGATAAAGAAAAAGAAATCGTAAACGGCAGAGGCAACCTGAGCTTCTCCTCTATCAACCTGCCCCGCCTTGCCATCAATGCCAACAAAAACACCGACTGGTTCTTTGAAGAACTGGAACGGAAGATCGATCTGGTAATCGATCAGCTTCTGGAACGGTTCCGTGTACAGGCTGCCAGACGGGTTCGGAACTATCCCTTCCTGATGGGCGAAGGCGTATGGCTGGATTCCGAAAAGCTCGGTAAGGATGATTTCGTGGGTGAGGTACTCAAGCACGGTACTCTGACGGTTGGTTTCATCGGTCTGGCTGAGTGTCTGAAGGCACTGACCGGTTTCCATCACGGCGAAAGTGAAGATTCCCAGCGTCTGGGTCTGGAAATCATCGGCTTCATGCGGAAGAAGATGGACAAGGCCACCGAGCAGTACGGGATGAACTTTTCCCTGATCGGCACCCCTGCAGAAGGTCTGTCCGGTCGATTCGTGCGGATCGACAAGCAGAAGTTCGGCATCATCCCCGGTATCACCGACAGAGAATATTACACCAACTCCTTCCATGTGCCGGTGTACTATGACATTTCCGCCTATGACAAGATCCGGCTGGAAGCACCTTATCACAACCTGACCAACGGCGGTCACATCACCTACATCGAACTGGATGGAGATCCGCTGGAAAATCTGGATGCTTTTGAAGACATCGTGCGCTGCATGAAGGAATCCGGCATCGGCTACGGCGCCATCAACCATCCCGTTGACCACGACCCCGCCTGCGGCTACACCGGCATCATCGGCAACACCTGTCCCGGCTGCGGCAGAGACGAATCCGGAGAAGCACCCTTTGAACGGATCCGCCGGATCACCGGGTATCTGGTAGGTACGCTGGATCACTTCAACGATGCCAAGCGCGCGGAAGAGCGGGATCGCATAAAGCACGCCGTCCGCAGTGAAATGGAAATGATTTAACAACATACAAAAAGCGGCAGTCCCGTGGGATTACCGCTTTTTCTTTATTTTATCAGAGATTTGCCAGTTCCGCAAGCTGTTCGGGACGGCTGACGCTCATAACCGGAATGGTGTTTGTCTGCTTCAGCAGATACCGGATACTGCAGGTATTGACAGATTCACCGCTCTCACGGGATTCAGCCAGAAGCTTGTTATATGCTTCCCCGTTTGCGGCGGTGAGCCATTCTTTTCTGCCCCGGAATTCTTCTGTCCCTGACCAGCATCCGTTTTCATACACTGCACCGCACATCTGCAGTTTGGCAAAGAAACCATGGGCAGCAGAAGAGAATGGGAATATACCGAATCCCTTTTCAGCCGCCAGCTGCCGCAGATCCATGTCCACCGGCTGCATACCGTCCGGCGGATTATACCCTTCCGCATTTTCCATCGCCAGACTCCACTCATTGGACACACCCACAAAATACTTCTGCCAGTCTTCGCCCATGTACTCTATCGCTGTCTTCACCCGGTCAGTCCGGTAGTTGGAAAAACCGTACCGGAGCACCTTGCCGGCATCCACCTGCCGTATACAGAAATCCACAATGGTACGGATGTCCGTTTCTTCGTTGTCCCGATGGAGAAGACAGATATCCAGCCTGTCCATCCCCATGGATCGGCGGCTTTCCTCGATATCACGTTCCATATCGGTGTCAGTAACCCGGCTGATTTTCGGTGCATCGGGCATATAGTGGCAGGCTTTGGTAGTGACAACCATGTCGGTGATCTGCCGTTCTTTCAGCCAGCGGCCGATGGCGATCTCGGATGCGTTGGTTCTGTCCACACCCCATCTGCCATACACATTGGCGGTATCCAGAAACCGTCCGCCCATGGCGTAATAGGTATCCAGAATGGCAAAGGCTTTATCCAGCGGTTCTCCGACCAGTCCGGCGGATCCCATGGAGGCGGTACCAAGGCAGAAACACGAAAACGGCTGGGGATATGTGCTCAGGTTGACGTTGTACATACGAATTCTCCTGTTTATCCGGTATTTTCTTTAGTATATCATGGTGAGGAGTCTTTTGCAAGTACCAGTTTTCTGTTTTTTTCTGTCCTGCCTAACGCAATCAGATAATCTCCGTATCCCATGCAGCAGGATATTCCACTTCCGGTTGTTTCCCGACAGCAAAAAAGACGGTCGGCTTTTCGCTTTCCGTCTTTTACTTATATTTTCAGAAAATCAATATCTTCTGGGAACACCGCCCTGGCTGCCGCCCTGGTTGTTTCTGCCCTTCTTGAGCATGGTGATGATTTCGTTGAAATCTTCTTCGGAAATAGGTGCATCGTCGTCAGCTGCAGGTGCTTCTTCCGCAGACTTTTCGGCAATGGTAGATTCCTTCTTCACCACCTGACCCTTTTCGATCTTACCGGCAGCTACCATACGCAGATTGGTATCAGCCATGCTGGCCTTGCCGAAGCTGGTGGTGGTTTCGCTCTTGTTTTCAAAACCGGTAGCGATGATGGTCACTTTCATGGTGTCTTCCAGATCGGGATCGAATGCAACACCCCAGATGATGTTGGCATCTTCGTGTGCTTCCTGCTGTACCAGAGTAGCGGCGATGTCCACTTCGTCCATGCCGATGTCGGGAGAGGCAGTGATGCTGATGATGATCCCACGGGAACCGCTGATGGAGGTTTCCAGCAGAGGAGAGGAGATAGCCATTCTGGCAGCTTCCTCAGCCTTGTCCTTACCTACAGCTTCGCCAACACCCATGTGTGCGTAACCGGCATCCTTCATAATGGAGGTTACGTCGGCAAAGTCCAGGTTGATGTAACCGGGCACGTTGATCAGCTCGGTGATGGACTGAACACCACGGCGCAGTACGTCATCGGATACCTGGAAAGCGTTGATCATGGTGATCTTTTCCCCAACCTGCTTCAGGCGTTCATTGGGAATGATAATCAGTGCATCCACAAATTCCTGCAGATTGGCAATACCGCCTTCTGCCTGGGTCATGCGGCGCTTGCCTTCAAACATAAAGGGCTTGGTCACGATACCTACGGTCAGAATGCCCATTTCTCTGGCAATTCTGGCAACGATGGGAGCAGCACCTGTACCGGTACCACCGCCCATACCAGCGGTAACGAACACCATATCTGCACCTGCAATGGCATTCTGGATTTCTTCGATGCTTTCTTCAGCAGCCTTTGCACCGATTTCAGGATTGGACCCGGCACCGTGACCCTTGGTGATCTTTTCACCGATGGTGATCTTCTTGGTAACGCTGGAATGTACCAGTGCCTGCATATCCGTGTTGATGGCGATAAATTCCACCCCGCGGACATTCTCGGAGATCATCCGGTTGACTGCATTGTTCCCGCCGCCGCCGACACCGATAACCTTTATATTCACACCGCTTTCGTAAGTATAATCGTCAAGTTCAAATGGCATTCCCTTGCCCTCCTCGCTACATTTTTATGATTCCGGCGGATCTGAGAAACCCCAGCCACCCTTTTGGACTATCCTGCATTTATATTATTGGCAGCATACTATACTACCTTATATAATATACCAAATGTGTAATTTTTGCAATAGTTTTTGCGTATTTAAATTGTTAAAATTCTCGCAGAATCCATACGGCTTATCTTACGGGGTTTCCGTCAGATCCAAACGCAGATCCGCTCTTACACTGGCTTCCCCGACCACGCTCAGATCGATTCTTGCCGGTGTATTCTGCGGAAACATCGGATCGGCAATGGATTTGCTGCCCATACGGATTTTCATCAGCAGATCGGCAGAATTTCCCAGTTCCAACGCAAACATTCCGTCACAGTGAAGAACAATGTTCTGGTCGTCACGCAGATCCATATAGGAAACCCGACCATTCATCTCAGATGCGTTCACATCTTCCAATACCTTGCGGATATACCGTTCATTCCGGGCTTCGGCAAACACAAGCGGACGTCCTGACACCGCTTCTGCTACAGCAGGCAGTCTGAGCAGTATGTATTCCTCAGCTTCTTCCGGGCTCAGAGTATCAAGTACCCGCAGTCCGGCAGACAATGCCACGATCTCTCCGTAAATATTGGCACAGTAAACAGCACTGTCGTCCGTCAGCGTCAGAGTAACCCCTGCAGGCAGCTGGCGTTCCAGTTCTGCTGACCGGATATACGGACAATAGAATGTAATCCTGTCCGCTATTTCTTCTGCACGGAAATCATAAAGATTGGTTGTCCCTTCCGAAATTCCGGCGGCAAGGATCACTTCCCCTGCGGAATATCGTTCGGAACCGACTGCTTCCACACTGCGTACCACAAAGAGCAGTTCGTAAATAGCCGTACAGCAGATACCGAAAATCAGAAGGATCACCAGAGCAAGAGTCAGACCACGGCGGTGTTCCTGCAGTTTCTTGTGAATCAGAGCCTGTTTTTTGGCGGCGTCTACTTCACTTGCCTGTCTTTCCTCCAGCGTTTCAAGGAAACGATAGATTCCTCTCAGCCACGGATGACGCTGCTGCTTTACTGCCGTCCCCCCGTTTACGGGAGATGAAAACATCCGTGTGTGCCCATCGTTCTGTGCACTGCGGAAAGCTTCCTGCTGTTCAAAAGCTGCATATCGCTGCTGATGGCTGGTTCTGCGGTTCCCGAAAGTCTGGGTATCACTGAAATCAGGCTCATCATGCTTTTTGGCTGTTTCGGGTACTGTTCGTACACTTTCATCCACGATCCGACCCATGTGCACGGAATTCTTCCCCGTACCCTTGCCGGATGCGTAGAAATGTTTCAGGTTTCGCTCCATATCACTTTGAATATGAGCTTTTTTCTTATATACACCGGAAAGATCCGTACCATTCTTCGGCAGAGGTGTGTTGTCCATCCGCCATTTCATGGCATCCTTGGTGCTGACCCGATCGTATACATACAGAACACGACCGGGCTGCTCCAATCCTTCTCTTCCCGCAGACCTCGCCTCAGGAGACTGGTCATAGCCGGCATACATATTCGATTGTCGGGCAAATACGTGCGGTTTTCCCATAACCGTTTTCCTCCTTCGGCAGATCGTCCTGCGCAATGTTATTTTTTGCTCTTCACCAGTTCTGTCAGGTCATTGTAGATCCGACGGTTCACATCAGCCAGAGCAAATTTGCGGATCCGCTCACCCATTTCCGCTCTTTGGGCATCCCCATCGGGACAGAGCAGCTCGGTGACCTTTGCCACCAGGGGTGCGGCCTCGCAGTCATTCAGGTCCTTTTCTTCGAAGAGCATAGCCGCTCCATCGTCCACCAGAACCTTGGCATTTTTGTATTGGTGGTTTTCCGCCACATTGGGCGATGGAATAAAAATGGCGCATTTTCCGGTGGTAGCCAGTTCCGTAACGGTCATGGCACCTGCCCGGTTGATGGTCATATCCGCTGCCGCCATCTTCAGAGGCATATCGAAGATATATTCGTTCAGCTGGATATTCTCACATTTATCCAGTCCCATCTGCCGGAATTTTTCACTGCATTCTTCCCATTCGATAGAACCTGTGGCGTGTATATGAAGGACTTCCGGATGTTTGGAGGTGAAGTCCCGCATGAGATACAGGACAGCATCATTCACCTTTTCCGCCCCCATACTGCCGCCGTAGGACAGAAGAATATACTTGTATTTTTCCGGAATTTCAAGTTTTTCTCTGGCTTCCTCACGGGACATGGACTTGAAGGAACTCATAACGGGATTGCCAACCTGCATCAGCTTTTCTCTGGGACAGGTCAGGGTCTCGCCAGTCTTTTCAAAATTCAGGTAGATCCGGTCTACGGATTTCTGCAGCATCTTCACGGCAACACCGGCAATGGCATTGGATTCGTGCAGTGCTGTGGGAATCCCCATATCCGCTGCGGCTTTCACAACCGGCCAGCACACATAACCGCCGGTTCCCACCACCAGATCGGGACCAAATTCCTTGACAATTTTCTTTGCTTTCCCTACGGAAGTCAGAGCCAGCCATGCCGTTTTCAGATTCTGCAGGCTCAGGCTCCGGCGGATCCCCTGGATCTCCACATGATACAGCGGATATCCGGCTTTCGGCACCAGTTTGTTTTCGATTCCCCTCTTTGTGCCGACATAGGCAATCTCAGCATCCGGATCATTCTGTTTTATGGTATTGGCGATGGCAAGAGCGGGGTTAACGTGTCCCCCGGTACCGCCGCCGGTCATAAGCACTCTCATATACGCTCCTTACGGATAAAACTCAATCAAAATCCCAGGCGTCCGCACGTTGTTTTTCTTCCAGATCTTTCCGCTTCATGTAATACTGACGGGAAATCGAAAGCAAAATCCCCATTTCCCCCAGCAGTACGATCAGCGATGAACCACCGTAGGAGAAGAACGGAAGCGAAACGCCGGTATTGGGAATGATATCGGTAACAACACAGATATTCAGCAGCGCCTGCAGACCCACATGGGTGCTGATCCCATACGCTACCAGAGAAGAAAAGGTATCGGGGGCACGGGAAGCAATGGTATATCCGCGAATCACAAATGCAATAAACAGCGCTACCAGGAATACTGCGCCCAGGAAACCAAGCTCTTCACACCAGATGGAGAAAATAAAGTCGGTGTGTGCGGCAGAAACGAAGCTGTATTTCTGGCGGCTGTGCCCCAGTCCCACACCGAACAGACCCCCGGAACCGATGGCGTAGAGCCCCTGTGTAGTCTGATACAGTTCATCCTGCTTGTCGGCATTTTCGTCGGCAAATGTTTTCAGCCGTTCCAATGCATACGGATTGATCGCTACAAAAAGTGCGCCTGCTGTCAGCCCGGCTGCCCCCATGAAGAGCATCGTCCAGCCGAAGTGGCATCCCCCGACCAGCATGACCGCTACACCGAGAATGCCGGTAATGATGGTACCGGAAAGATGTTTTTCAAGCAGAATCAGAATACAGGCCACACCGATAAAAACACCGGGACCGATGACATTATAGGATATCACGTGTCTTGTGTTCAGTCTGTCCTCGATCTTTGGCTTGAATTTATCCACATACCAGGCCACGATCATGACCAGTGCCACCTTCATCAGTTCCGACGGCTGCATGGAAATGGGACCGATATACAGCCACCGTTTTGCTTCCCCCTCCGATGCACCCATTACCAGCACCAGACAGAGCAGTACAATGGCAATGCCGTAGAATACGAACACACCCCAGTATTTGTACCAGGTATACGGTACCCGGGAAGCAATGAACATAACCACCAGCCCGACGGCTACAAACGCCAGCTGCCGTTTACTGTAGTAGTGCATATCCAGTCCTTCATTCAAAGCGGAAGGATAGCTTGCACTGAATACCATGATCGTACCCAGACACACCAGCGTCAGAATCAGCCCCAGCATGATCTTATCCACACCACCGCGGACACGGACGATGTCTTTCTGCCAGGCTTCTTCTTTCTTATTGACCCGTTCCATGTGCCGCTCCCTGTAGGCAGTTACGGCAGTGGTCTGGGCTGCTTTTTTTCTTTCTTTTGCAGCTTCTTTCGCCGCTTTCTTCCGTTTCTTTTCCAGCTCCTTTGGATCTATCTGCGGACGGCGTCCTGCATCGGTACGGTTGCTGACAACGGGACGCCCCTGTCTGACCGTTGTTCGCTGCGGCGTGGGTTCTGCCGTAAAACGGTACTCACTCTGCCGTGGAGCTTTTCTCTGTCCGGTCTGCGGTCTTGCTGTCTGTCTTCCGGAAGCAGGTGCAGCAGGTACCACACGGGACGGAGCGGCGGATGACCGGTTCCCGGCAGAGCGGGATATATGCTGTACCGGTCTGCGGGTTCGGTCTATATTTTCCGGATGCCGGCGGGCTCTGTTCTGTCCGGATGTGGTTCTGTTTCCGGTATTCTGCATGAACAGCCCCTCCTTTCCGGTTTGTCTGCAGCTATATCAGGTTCAGCGGATGCCCCACAGAAGGGAGATCACGCAGGCGATCAGGGTAATGATGCTGGCCATACAGACGACTTTCACTTCGCTGAAGCCGCATTTTTCAAAGTGATGATGGATCGGTGCCATCTTGAACAGTCTCTTGCCATGGGTCAGCTTGAAGTATCCCACTTGCAGGATGACCGATACAGTTTCCACAATATACCAGATCCCGAAGATTACCACCAGCAGAGGGTTATCCATCATAAACGCACCGCCCACCACCAGTCCGCCCAGGAACAGGGAGCCGGTATCGCCCATGAACACCCTTGCCGGGTAAAAATTGTACACCAGGAATCCGCCGCATCCGCCGATCAGGATCGCCCCCAGCAGAAGCAGTCCGCTGTCCGGTTCTGCCATGCCGTTCAGAAAACCGGCGGCGGCAAAGAATACACCAACCAGCAGGGTCACGCTGGAAGCCAGACCATCCAAACCATCCGTCAGGTTCACACTGTTGATCACACCGGTCAGCAGGAGCATGGCAAGTACATAGTAAAAGATACCCAGATCCCACTGTACACCCACAAACGGTATGTACAGGGTCGTGGAAGGACCGCAGACCAGTGTCATGCCAACCAGATACAGGGCGGCGGCAATAAACTGAAGCAGATACTTCTGTCCGGCGGTCAGCCCTTCGTTCTGCGCTTTCCGCAGTTTGGCAGAGTCGTCGATGCAGCCAATCAGACCGCCCGCCACACCCAGAGCCAGCGTCATGATAAACGGCAGGGTGGAACGAAGTCCGTCTGTCAGAGCGAAATACACGGAACCTGCCAGCCCCACCACAACAGCGGCAATGATGAACGCAAACCCGCCCATGGTAGGCGTGCCTTCTTTGCTCTTATGCCAGCGGGGACCGATATCCAGGATCTTCTGTCCCATTTTCTTGCTTTTCAGGAAAGGGATCAGCTTTTTGGATACTGCAACGGTGATTCCGAAGGTCAGCACCAGTGCCAGTATAAAGACAATTTTATAATTCATGTTTTTCCTCAGTTCCGGGATTATTTCTTACCGGGTTTCTTCTGACGACGTTTTTTCATACATTCAATGATCCGCTCTGCCTGTACCGCACGGCTGGCTTTCACCAGCAGAACATCTCCGGGATGGAGTGCGGTCAGTACCATATCAGCCATGACCTGTGCGTCTCTGGTGTCCAGGGCAACATACACATTGTCGGCCCGGATCCCTTTCTTGATAGCCGCTTCGGCAACGATGTCCGCCATCATACCGTAGCAGAACAGCTTCTGTACCTGCATCTGTGCGGCATACTGCCCCAGCTGATCGTGCATCAGACGGGAGTATTCGCCCAGCTCCAACATATCACCCAGCAGTGCCGCCGGTCTTGCCCCCTTCTTGGAAGCAATGGAAACCAGTACATCGATGGCCGCCCGCATGGACTCGGGACTGGCATTGTAACAGTCGTCGATGATGGTGATACCGCCCACTTCGTAGATCTTCTGCCGCATATCGGCACCCACGAAGGATTTCAGTCCCCGTCGGATCTGTTCATCGCTCATGCCCAGCATCACGCCAACGGCATAAGCGGTCAGGGAGTTATACACATTATGCTTGCCCAGTGCGGGAATTTCCACATTGGTCACGGCTTTGTTGTCGTAGATCAGGTCGTACACAATGCCGTCCAGCTTCTGCCGGATGTTCACAGCGCGGAAATCACCGTTCCGGTTGTAGATACTCAGAATGGTGGGTTTGGGATCCATCTGCTCATACTGTTCAAACAGCAGCGGTTCATCTGCGTTCAGAAGGAGCTTGCCATCCTCGGGCAGACCCAGACGGATTTCCATTTTGGCACGGCAGATATTCTCTCTCGTTCCCAGTGTAGCCAGATGGGAAGTGCCGATGTTGGTAACGATGGCAATGTCGGGGCGAACCAGCTTTGTCATATACTCGATTTCGCCCAGTGCACTCATACCCATTTCGATCACGGACACTTCATCATCCGGAGACAGATCGAAGATGGTCAGAGGCATACCCAGTTCGTTATTCAGATTGCCGTGGGTCTTGTGGGTCCTGAAAGCGGCTGAAGCCACTGCGGCTACAAATTCCTTGGTGGTCGTCTTTCCCACGCTGCCGGTGATGGCAACAAAGGTAGCTTTGGAAAAGCCTCTGTACCAGCCTGCCAGAGTACCCAGCGAAGCCACAACATCCTCTACCACAACAGCACAGAAGGGCAGACCGCATTTCTGTGCATTTTCCGGAATCCGGCTGCACAGGAAACAGGTGGAACCCAGACGTGCCGCTTCCGCAATGAAATCACATCCGTCCACCCGGCTTCCCTTGATGGCGCAGAAGATCACGCCGGCTGCCGCCTCCTTGGAGTTTGTGGTCAGTCCTGTCTGGGGAATATCCGCAGAACAACCGTTGTATGTTTCCAGTTTGCCGCCCACCACGGACGCAATTTCTGCCGCGCTCAGGGCTTTCAGTTTCAATTCAACACTCATTCTTTTTTCTGACGCGCCTTTCTGAATAACCGTTCTATGTCCTAATCTCTTTCTTTTTCGTACCATCCGGTACGTCACTTTTCCTGCAGATACGGCATTTTTCAGAAATACCGGTATACTGCTTCCCGCACAACAGCAGCTTCATCAAAAGGTGTTCTGATGCCGCTGCGGATTTCATAAGTTTCATGCCCCTTGCCGCAGAGAAAGATCATTTCTCCCGCTTCCGCTTCCCGGATCGCCTGCCGGATAGCTTCCCGTCTGTCCGGAATCACAGCCGCCGGTGGTGTTTTTTCCATCCCTGCCAGTATGTCCGCAAGGATTTTTCCCGGATCTTCGTTTCTGGGGTTGTCATCGGTCAGGATCACCTTGTCGGCATATCGTCCGGCAATCTCTCCCATCGCAGGACGCTTTTCCCTGTCACGATCGCCGCCGCATCCGAACACCACTGTCAGTTTTGCCGGACGAAGCTCCCGTGCCGCAAGAAGAACCTGCTCCAGGGAAGCCGGGGTATGGGCATAATCGATGAACACCGAAAACGGAATCTCTTTTTCCGTATCCACCATTTGCATCCGCCCCTCCGGAGGGGATACGTTATACATAGCCTCCCGCACCGTCAGCGGATCCACACCCATCTGCAGTGCACAGCACACAGCCAGCATGGCATTGGACATGGAATACCGTCCCACAAGGGGTGTCCGGATCCGGAAGATGGCGTCTTTCCCGCAGTACAGGAAGGAAATTCCTGCTGTACCATGGGAAACATACCGCATAACTGCCGTATCGCACTGCACAAATTTTCCGGGGTCTGTCGTACAGGTGACATACCGGCACTCCGGAGCAGCCGCCATCAGCCGTCCGGTATAGGGATCATCTGCGTTTACGATACCGGTCTTTGCCATGGAAAAGAGTCTGCTTTTAGCCTCCAGATAGGCTTCCATGGTACCGTGGTAATCCATGTGTTCCGGCGACAGATTCGTAAACAAAGCGGTCTCCGGCCGGATGGCGTCTGTTTTGTGCAGAGCCAGTGCATGGGAGGAAGCTTCGTATACCAGGGTATCGCATCCCCGTTCCCGCATACGGGATACAGCACCGTAGAAGTATTCAGGATCCGGTGTGGTCATTGCGCCTGCGGCATCTGCCACGGAGGAGCCACCTGCCGGAATGGAAATTTCTTCGGTATCTGCCATGGTGCGTATAGTAGTCAGCATACCCGGACGGTATCCGCCCGCTTTCAGCAGATCCCGCAGAAGATACGCCGTAGAGGTTTTTCCGCCGGTACCGGTGATACCGATTTTCCGCATACCTTCCGCCGGACGGTCGTACCGGTTGTTCCAGATCAGTGCCTCTGCCAGACGGGTGTCCGGTGTCAGGATGTAGTCTGTGCCCTCCGGAAGACCTTCCTTTGTTTCCGCCAGCACCACCGCCGCTCCCTTCTTCACCCCATCGGAACTGTATTGATGTCCGTCATGGTGAAGACCGCGGATACAGATCAGCATTTCGCCGCCCTGTACCCGCCGGGTATCGGATGTGATGCCGGTTACGTGTTCGTTTGTCAGTTTCGCTTCGGTGACAGCAACGTCCCGGAGCAGTTTGGCGATCTCCATACATACCTCCGATGGGATTTCGGTTTCCCTTTCCGCATCCGGTATTTTGGGAGTCTTTTCTTTGTCAGTCTGTCAGGTCCAGATGCCGCAGCACCACATTGACCACAGTACCCTTTGTTACCATTGTGCCCGCCGCAGGGGACTGGCTGATGACAGTAGCGGTACTGCCGTTCAGCGAACCCTCGTAGATGGGATTCAGTCCGGCCTGTACCAGAACCTTGTTGGCGTTGAATGCCGTCATACCGGTCAGGTCAGGAACGGAAATGGAATCTACAGGCTGTGCTTCTCCTGTATACAGGAGAAGCCGTCCGTCTTCTGCCGAGATCTGGGAACCGGCTGCCGGTACCTGTGCGGTAACGGTATCTCCGCCTCCGATGATCTCATATTTGAAACTGCGCCAGCTCAGGTCTGTAACCGTGTTTTCCACAGACGCACCGATGTAGTTTGAAATCGTTACACTCTGGTTTTCCAGTTCTTCTTCCGTATACTGTGCTTCCACGCCGATGTACGGCAGAATGAAGGACATCAGGTTGGAAATATAGGGAGCAGCAACCACGCTGCCGAATACGCTGTCAATGGAAGGTTCGTCTACGATAATAATGGCGGCAATCTGCGGATCATCTGCCGGGGCATACGCCACACAGGAACCCACTCTGTAGGATTTTTCGCCGTATTCATCAATTTTATCACGCTTTTCGGAAGTACCGGTTTTGGCGGCTACTCTGTAACCCTTCACGTAAGCATTCTTGGCTCCGCCATCTCCCGATACACCTTCTTCCAGAATATCAGTGATCCGTTCACAGACATCCGTGGAGATCACCTGCCGGACAATTTCGGTTTCATAGCTCTGGATAATGTTGCCGTTGTCATCGGTGATTCTGGACAGGAAATGCGGTGTTACCAGATACCCGCCGTTGGCAACTGCCGCAATGGCACGGAGCTGCTGAATGGCTGTCGTCTTGAAGGTCTGCCCGAAGGAATATACTGCCAGGGATACATTCCCGAAATCTTTCAGACCGGAATAAATCCCGCCTACCTCGCCGGGTACATCAATACCGGTTTTTCCGGTGTAACCGAAGGATTCAAAATATTCGTAGAACCGCTGGTTGCCTACCCTGGATGCGATGGACATCAGCGTAGGGTTACAGGACTGCTGCAGCCCCACCCGGAATGATACCACTCCGTGTCCGGTTTTTCTGTGGCAGCTGATGGGATCCGACCAGCCTTCTACCATGGCATACCCGGGGCAGTAGAAAGACTCTTCTTCTGTTACGACACCCTCTTCAAAAGCCATGGCTGTTGTCACAATCTTGAAAGTGGATCCGGGTTCGTAGGTTTCCGTAATGGCCTTGTTGTTCCACATATTGTACATGAGCTCCTGATACAGTGCTTTGTATTCATTGGAACTCTGATCCATACCAAACAGCTTGGCTTCAGAAAACTCATCCAGTGTATACGGATCGTTCAGGTCGAAACCCGGATATGTAGCCATGGCAAGGATACTGCCATCATTCACATCCATGACGATCCCGGTAACTCTGTTGCCGGCTCCGGATTCCAGAAAGGTTTTTTCCAGCTGATTTTCCAGTTCATACTGGATATACATATCGATGGTTGTTGTGATATTGTAACCGTTGGAGGCTTCGATATACCGTTCATATTCAAAGGGCATATCGTTGTTCCGGGCATCCTGCGCCAGAATGTACCGGCCGCTGGTGCCTTCCAGCAGATTGTTGTAGTAACGCTCCAGACCGTAGATCCCTACGCCTTCGCTGTTTGTAAAACCAACGGCATGAGCAGCCAGTTCACCTTTGGGATAATACCGTTTGGAAGAAGCATTGAAGTAGATTTCATCTCCCAGATTGAACTGTGCTATGAAATCCCGGATAGGCTGTGCCGTGGCTTCGTCCACATTCTTCTTCACGACTTCATACATCCGGTCTTCCTTGGCAGCTTTTTTCATGATCTCGTTATAGTCTGCGTCCAGATAAACCGCCAGCACCTGTCCGATCATTTCATCCACCCGGGTTCCCCGGTAATGGATCCCCACAGAATCGTCATCATACACATACATGATGTCATTCTTCGGATCATTGTCGGCGAGGGTTTCGGCGTCCTTCGCCAGTCGTTCATGAATATCCTTTGGGGAAAGTACTACGTTGTACACAGTGATGTTGGTGGCCAGGATGTTTCCGTTCCTGTCGGTGATGGTGCCCCGCTCGGGATTCACGGAATACTCTGCGGTCACCTGATTGAGCACCGCCCCCTGAAAGAAGTCGTATTGCTTCAGCTGGTATCCGGCCAGCTTACCTACGATCACAACGGAGACCACCAGAAGCAGACAGAAAGAAATCACATACCTTTTGTATGTTCTTTTTTCAATACGGTTTCTGACCTGATTCATACCTGCGCTCCATTCTGCGTTCGGGGATGGTGTTTTCTCTCTGTATATCTTATGCTGTCCTTTTCCGGAATATGCACCCGGGACAACCGGATTTCCGGCGAAATGGACAACGAACGGGCTGCCTCACGCCTTTACGTGAAACAACCCATGTACGGCGGATATTGCCGTTCCGGTTTATGAACCAAGACCATCGAAGAACCCGGTCAGTACAGAAATCAGTGAAGAGAGCATGGTACCCAGGGCACCGGCTTCCAGATTTTCTTCTTCTCCCACCAGGTCGATCCGTTCACCGTCAGACAGAGAAATGTACTTCCGCTGTACAGAGTCCTCTTTCACCATACCAAGCTGGTCGGTGGCGATCTGTTCGATGATGCGGATGTCATTCTTTTCTTCAATAGCCAGTTCCAGTTCAGCAGCATCATTCTGCAGACCGGCAAGTTCTTTTTCCAGCTCTGCAATGTCGTTGGTTGTCTGATAAATCTGCGCCACACTGAACAGAATCGTTACGATCATCATGGTGATGGCTGCCAGTGTCACCAGAAACCCCGCAGACAGACCATTGCTCTGCACCTGCACTTCTCCATGTCCTGCCGGTTTTGAATCTTTACGGGGAATCTGGGTTGTTCTGGAGCGTTTCCGACCGGTGGCTCTTCCGGAGGCACTCCGTGTATGGCGGGGAGGCTCATAGGTACTCTTTCTGTCACCGGTGTTCCCGCGGTACGGTGTATAACTGTTTTTATCGTAAATGAAATCCCGGTTCCGGAGTCTGTCGCTGAATGCTTCTTCGGACACATTTTCCCGGGGATCCCGTCCCATCTGCGCCCGGGCAACCAGCTCCTCCGTGGAAGCAGCTCTGATTCCCTGCAGATTTGCACCGCGGTCTCTGTATTCGTGTCTCAGCTTATCCGCCAGACGATATCCTCCCTGCTGAGAACGATCATTCATAACAGACTGCCTCCTTTCCGGTTTATTGTCTTGTTTTCCTGTTTATGTCCCTGTCTCAGAGCTTTTCGGCTGTCCGCAGCTTTGCGCTTCTGGAGCGGGGGTTGATTTCCAGTTCTTCTTCTCCCGGCAGGATCGGCTTTTTCGACAGCAGCCGGATCTTCGGTTTGCCGCCGCACACACACACGGGAAATTCCGGCGGGCATGTACACCCTGTGGCCAGTTCCCGGAAAGTCTCCTTGGTGATCCGGTCTTCCAGGGAATGGAAGGTGATAACTGCCATTCTGCCGCCAGGTTTCAGCATATCAGCTGCTGCCCGGATGGAAGGTGCGATGGAGTCCAGCTCACCGTTGACCTCAATGCGGATGGCCTGGAAAGAACGACGTGCCGGGTGCTGGGATTCTTTGGCTCTGGCGGCAGCGGGAATTGCACCTGCCACAATGGTCGCCAGTTCCGTGGTGGTTTCGATGGGAGCTTCGCTCCGCTTTGTGACAATGGCGTGCGCAATGCGTCCGGAGAATTTTTCTTCCCCGTAGAGCCACAGGATCCGTTTCAGATCCTCCTCGCTGTAGGTATTGACCACATCCGCCGCCGTCAAGCCGCAGGTCTGATCCATACGCATATCCAGCGGTGCATCCGCCGTGTAGGAGAACCCTCTGGAACGCTCGTCCAGCTGATGGGAGGATACGCCCAGATCCCACATAACCCCATCGATGGCGTCAATACCCAGATCTCTCAGGACCTGGTCGATCCGGTCGTAATTGGTTTTGACAATGGTGTGCCTGTCGGCATACGGTGCCAGTCTTGCACTGCAGGCTGCAATGGCGTTATCGTCCCGGTCCAGACTGATGATCCGGGATCCCTCCGGCAGTCTTCTGGCAATCTCGAAAGAGTGACCGCCTCCGCCTGCCGTACAGTCCACGTAGATTCCGCCCCTTTCGGGCTGCAGCGCCTGCATACATTCCGCCGCCATGACGGATACGTGATGAAATTCCATACCTGCCTCTTTATCGTTTCCGCTCGTGTCATCTCATACTGTTCTGCATACGATATGCATCACAGTCCCATTTCTTCCATGAACTCAGTGAAGTTTTCCGGTTCGTCGTTCAGGTTGTTTTCTTCCCAGCGTTCCGCCGCCCAGATTTCGGCATACAGACCGCATCCCGCCGTAACCACATTTTTCGTGATGCCCGCAAATTCCAGCATCTCCTGCGGCAGGATTACTCTCCCCTGCGCATCCGGGATCACCTCCATGGCATTGGAGTACAGATACCGGGTAATGGCTCTGCTCTTGGTGGAGGGCATGGCACTGATCTTTGCCGCGTATGTTGCCCATTCCTCCGCAGAGTACAGCCGGAGACAGTTGTCCGTACCCTTGAGAACCGTGATAACCGCACCCAGCTGATCCTTCAGTTTTGCGGGTATAATCAGTCTTCCCTTGGCATCAATCGCATGGTTGTACTTCCCCATCAGCACGGTCATCACCTCCATTTCGTGGGCTTTCATGGGATTTTACTCCACTCTCCCAGTTATTATACCGGATTCCATGAAAAAATGCAATAGGGTTGGTAAAAATATATCTACTAAAATATATTTATTTTTCTCCTGTTTCACTTCTGTTCGCCGATTTTCCCGTATTTCCCGCCCTACACTTCTCCTTTTTGCGCTCTTTTCCCCCGGAAAACGCATTTCCGGACATCCGTTCCCATTTTTCGGTATCCTCCGGTAAAAAGCATTATTTTTTCGCTTGAATTCCATTTTTTACCATTTTCAAAACTCCTTATTATTTCCAGTTATTTCCATTTTCGCTCTTGTCAAATCCCCCTCTGTTCACATTTAATTCACCTTGCCGAAATACTTATTTTACGTTTTATCCGGTCGCAGAGAAGAAAAAAACACCCCATATCCGCTGCTGCCGATGTATTTGCAACACCTGAAGCAGGATGAATACAGGGTGTATTTTTATTCTTTTTCAGTTCTGCTGCAATTCCGACAAAGCTCTGTCCAACAGATCTTCCGTCACTGCGGCATCCGCACGTCCTCCCGTCTGTCGGATCACCCATCCGAGAAGCCTCTTTCTGGCGGCTGTTTTCCCTTTCAGAAAGTCACCCACTGACCGTGGATCCGCCGCAATGGCGTCCTTTACCAGCGGGAGCAGAACCGCCTCATCCCGGATCCTGAACAGTCCTTCCGCCTTTGCCGCAGCCGCAGGAGATGTGCCTTCCCGCAGTGCCCGACCCGTCAGCTGTTTGGCAACCGTGCTGTTCACATCCCCGTCCCCCAGGAGATTCGCTGCTTCCGCCAGATGCGCCGGATCCATAGGCACCGCTTCTCCTTCCGCCAGCCTGGGAATCACTTCACCGATGTACAGATTTGCTGTCAGCTTGGGATACCGGGATACTGACGCCGCTTTTTCGTAGAACAGTACAATATTAGGCGATTGTATAAGCTGTTCCACATCTTCATCCGGCAGTCCGTAATCGGATTTCAAACTATTTTTCCACGAAACGGCATTTTTAGGCATTTGTCTTTCAATTTCCGCAATGTATGACTCCGTCAGATGTACAGGCGGAATGTTGGGCTCCGTAAAATACCGGTAGTCCACGGCAGATTCTTTTTTGCGCATGGTTTCCGTTCTGCCGGTATTCTCATTGAACCGTCTGGTTTCCTGTTCGATCACACCGCCGTCCGCCAGTATATCTGCCTGTCTGTGGAATTCTTCTTCCGCAGCCTTTGCCGCAAATTGAATGGAACCGATGTTTTTGATCTCACACCGGACACCACGGGTCTGGCTTCCCACAGGGCGAACAGAGATGTTCACCTCGCACCGCATGGAACCTTCGTTCATCCGGCAGTCCGACACCCCTGCAAACAACAGAGCCTGCCTCAGCTTTGTCAGATATTCCCGCACTTCCGCCGGATCGGACAGCTCCGGTTCCGAAACAATTTCGATCAGCCCCACACCGCATCGGTTGTAGTCAATACATGTCATCCCGTCCCGGTGGAGCAGCTTGCCGGCATCTTCTTCCAGATGGATCCGCTGCAAATGGATTTTCTTCTCTTTATTATATAATGTAACATATCCGCCGGTGCAGAAGGGCGTATCGTTCTGGGTGATCTGGTATCCCTTGGGCAAGTCGGGATAGAAATAATTTTTTCGGTCGAACCATGCGGTGCGGCGGATGTCGCAGTGCAGTGCCACCCCCGCCTGTACCGTCAGCCGTACCGCTTCCGTGTTCAGCTGAGGCAGTGCGCCTGGCAGACCCATACATACCGGACAGCAGGCTGTGTTGGGAACATTACCAAAAGCCGCAGAACAGCCGCAGAAGACCTTGGAGGCAGTTTTCAGCTCACAGTGCACTTCCACCCCTATCACCGGTTCATAGCCCTTATATGCCGCCATACGACTTCACCTCCGCCTTTACTTTGTCCGCCAGCATTTCTTCCAGCCCTTCCGCCAGATCGTACAGCATACCCTCTCCGAACCGCCGTCCCAAAAGAGAGATACCTGTGGGCAGCATTCCGTCGCCGCCGGAGGGAATCTGGATCGCCGGCAGACCTGTCAGATTGGCGTATACTGTGTACCGGTCGCTGTCATACCGGTTTTCCGTTTTTTCTCCGTCCGCAAGGGGAAATGCCACGGATCCGGTTGTGGGCATCAGGATGGCATCATACCGTTCCAGCAGAGCTGTTGTCTGCCGGATGATGTTTTCCTGCACATTTTTGATCTTGTGAAAATACTTTCCCCCGTGTGCCGCAGACAGTGCATAAGCACCGGTCAGAATCCGCCGGGTCACTTCCTCTCCGAAGCCGCCGGTTCTGGCGTCACTGCCTATTTCCCGGTAACTGCTTCCCTCTCCGCTTCTGCCATACCGGATTCCGTCATACCGTGCCAGATTGGAGGAGGATTCCGCCGCTGTCAAAATCACATAGGTTTCCAGTGCGTGTTCCGGGGAGGGCAGAGAAACTTCTTCCACAGCATATCCCATTTCCGTAAGCAGTTCTGCCGCCCGTCTGGTATTGGCTGCCGTTGCCTCATCGCAGAAACGATCTGTATCCGCCGCCAGTGCGATCCGTCCGCCCCTGCAGTGTTCCCGGTTTTCTTTCCGTACAGACCAACCCTCAGCGGGAGAAACCGAAGTCATATCCCGGCTGTCCGCCCCTGCCAGAGCCGCCAGAACCATACGGTTGTCTTCCACTGTACGGGTCATGGGACAGATCGTGTCCATGGAAGAAGCAAATTCCACCAGCCCGTACCGGGGGATCAGACCATAGGTCGGCTTCATGGAAACCAGACCGCAGAAGGACGCCGGCTGTCTTGCGGAACCGCCCGTATCGGAGCCCAGCGCAAACACAGCTTCCCCTGCCGCCACAGCCGCCGCAGAACCACCGGAGGAGCCGCCGGGGGAACGGGAGCTGTCCAGGGGATGCACCGTTTTTCCCAGTGCGGAATTCTCGCAGGCTGATCCCATGGCAAACTCGTCCATATTGGTTTTTCCAAGCAGAACCGCACCGCCGTCACTGAGCCGTTCCACAGCCACGGCATCATAGGGGGGGACAAAATTCTCCAGCATCCGGGAAGCGCAGGTTGTACGGATTCCTTTGGTAACAATATTGTCTTTACAGGCATAGGGAATCCCCAACAGGGAACTTTGTTCCCCTGTCTGCAGGATTTCATCCGCACGGGCTGCCGCTTTTTCTGCCGATTCTCCACAAACCGTCAGATAGGCACCGATCCCTTCGTCCCGTTCTTCGATCCGGCGCAGGTACAACTGTGTCAGCTCTGCGGCAGTAATCTCCCGACCGTCCAGTGCCTTCCGACAGCCGGAGATCGTTGTCAGTTCTTTATCCATATCACGTATTCCCTCCCTGTCCAACCACCTGGGGGACTGCCACATATACATCATTCTGCCGGGGGGAAAGGGCTGTCAGCGATTCCGGAAAAGGTGTTACGGCATCCTCACGCAGGCAAAGACCGCAGTCCTTTTCTTCCCCGGCAGGGTACATGATCTTACCGTATGCCGGCGGCACCGGAGCAGGGATTTCTGTACCATCTTCGCCTTTTACCGCATCTTCCAGCATCTGCCGCAGGGTCACCAGATCTTCCGGCATCCGGGGCGGCAGTCTTTTTTCCGCAAGCAGCATTGCCTCCGCCAGTACGGCAAGATCACCGGCAGGCTGGGCTGTCTGCTTTTCCTGTATCTCCATGATAAACCTCTCCTGTTTTGGTCACATTCTGTAGTATATCAATCCTGCCACCGGTTTATTCTCCCCTCCAGCCGTGCAGGATTCCGATCTCCTTTGTATAGCCGTCAATCTCGTTGGGCGTTTCCAGATAGAATGGCAGATGCCGCAGCTTCGGATGGTTGATGATCTCCCGCAGGGCATCCGGTCCCACATATCCCTCGCCGAGCTTGTCATGCCGGTCTTTCCGGGTACCGCAGGGATTTTTGGAATCGTTCAGGTGAACGGCGTGCAGTCTGTCCAGCCCCACAATGCTGTCAAACTGTGCCAGTACTTTTTCCACGTTGGAAGTGCCATCGTCTTCCGGTTCCAGTTTGTATCCGCCGTCCTGTACGTGACAGGTATCCAGACACACGCCCACATGAGATGCCAGCACCGGATCCACCTGATCCAGAAGCTGCCGCATTTCCTCAAAAGACCGTCCCAGTTCCGTTCCCTTGCCGGCCATGGTTTCGATGAGCACTATTGTCTGCATTTCCGGCCACAGGATCCGGTTCAGCATTTCTCCCACCATGCGGATACCGGCTTCTGCTCCCTGCCCAACATGGCATCCGGGGTGAAAATTGTACATGGCACCCGGTATGGATTCCAAAAATTCCAGTTCCCGGCGCATGGATTCTGCCGTATAGTTCCGGACGCCTTCATCCGCCGAGCAGGGATTGTATGTATAGGGCGCATGAGCCAGCGGACTATGGATTTGCCCCGCCCGGATCATTTCAGCCAGTGCTTCCACATCTGCCGGATCCGGTGCTTTGGAGGGTGTTCTCCCCCGGGGATTTTTGGTAAAATACTGAAATGTATTGCCGCCCATGGTCAGAATCTGGTTTCCCATGGCAGCGTACCCTTTTTCTGTAGACAAATGACATCCGATCCTGAACATTTCTGATCCTTTCCGATACTCTGCTTTTATTTTTGTTCTGATGACAGTATACTATACAGGTATACCTTTCTCTGCAAGGAGTACTCCATGCCGAAAGCTCATGTCTGGCATTTTCCCTTTGTGCGGGAGCTGGTTCGCACCGTCCGCAGGTTCAGAAACCGCCTGCGTCAGGACCGCATTACCGTTTATGCCGCCCAGGCTTCCTTTTTTACGATCATTTCCACTGTCCCTCTGGCATCCCTGATCGCAGGCACCGTCCGGCTGTTCTGGCCGTCTGCGGCAGGGCGCGGAAAGGCGATCGATTTTTTCACCGGTACCGTTCCGGCTTCCATGCTGGAGCTGGCTGTCCATCTGTTTGATGAAGTATCTTCCGCCTCCGTTCCGGTTCTGTCCGTCTCCGCCGCTTTTGTCTGGTGGAGTGCTGCCAAAGGTGTAGGCGCCATCCGTGAGGGCATACAGACAGTATACGAAGCCCCCCGTATATATGGATATCTGCGGAAAATGTGCAGTTCCATAGTCTACACGGCTGTGTTTGTCATTCTGATTGCAGCCACTGTTGCCGTACTGCTGTGCGGTGAATTCCTGCTGGAGCTGGCGGAGGTACATCTTTCTCCGTTTACGGACATTTTCCGTTCCCTGCTGGCGTATAAAACACCGTTGTTTCTCATATTTCTGACACTGGTGTTCAGCCTTTTGTATTATGCGGTTTCCCGCCGCAGTACGGAGTTCGCCTCCCCCTTCCGGTATCATATCCCGGGTGCGCTCTGTGCGTCTCTGGGCTGGCTCGGGTTCTCCTGGATTTATTCCTTTTACATGAACCATGCCAGCCGCCCGTATCTTCTTTACGGCGATCTGACAGCCACCTGCTTTATCCTGCTGTGGCTGTATTTCTGCATGATTATTTTACTATGCGGTGCGGAAATAAACAAGATGTTTTTTGCAAAAACCGGATAAACCCATAAAAAAAGCCGTTTTTCCCGGAACCAGCCGGAAGAAGCGGCTTTTCTTTGGTTTTCACATTAAGGGGCTGCTTCTGTTTCTTCTGTTTCCGCAACATATTCCTGTCCGGCTTCGATTTCATCCTTATCAAGACCGGCATAATACTCACGGATCGTACCTTTCCTGATTTCGTTGATGAAGATCTCATGCTGTTCCTTTGTTGCGGAGAAATAGGAAACATTGCCGTCCGCTACGAAGTAATAGTATTCCGTATCGGCAGGGCTGAGAGCTGCCAGAAGAGCACTGGCACTGGGGTTTGCAATAGGTCCCGGCGGCAGTCCCGCATACTGATACGTGTTGTAGGGCGTATCGTAATCGGTACTGGTAAGCTTGGGACGTTCCCCGGTCTCGTGCTGGATGGCATACACAATCGTTGCATCACTTTCCAACATGGGACGCTGTTTCCAGTATTTCAGTCGGTTGTGGAATACAGAAGATACCTTGAAGAATTCCGATGGGTTGGCGGCTTCCTTTTCAATCAGGGACGCCAGATTGATGATATCGTCCACTGAATATCCCAGCAATTCTGCCTGAATCTTGTATTCCTTCGTGAAGATCTGTCCGAACCGCTTCAGCAGCTTGTTCAGCACCGTTACTTCACTGGAGGAATTATAAAAATCATAGGTGTCGGGGAAAAGATAACCGTCCAGACGGTAGATACGATTTTCATCCACACCGTTCTCTTCCAGTTCATCAAGGAACCAGTAATCAAAGTCGTATTCCCTGATGGCTTCTTCGTATCCCTCTCTGGTACCGATCCCGTAGGAAACCATCAGATCAATGATCTCATCCGTAGTATATCCTTCCGGAATGGTAATCCGGGAAATACCGACCTTGGGCTGGGGCTTGAAGAAAGCACGCAGCTCATCATAGCTCATGTTGGGACTGACCACATAATCCCCGGCGATATATTCTCCGCTGTCTTTCTTCAGTTCGGCATACAGCTTGAATACCTTGGGGTACAGGATCACTTCGTTTTCATAAAGGATCTGGGTAATATCATCCAGAGTGGCGTATTCCGGGATCTTCACATCGATGGAAACGTCATCCTTCACGAAAGCAAACACATCGTTCCCCACCTTGATGATGGCGATGGCCAGGAAAATGGAGATGATCATCACAAAGATCATATACACAACGGCTTTTACGATGCTGACAACGGTATTACCGCCTTCATCCTCGTATACCACTTCCGTCCGCTCGAACCTGGGCATCTTTGGCTTGATCTGCTTGAGCGGAGCACTGACAGAAGTATTGCTGCGCTGCATGGCAGACATATCCGTCACCCGTGTGCTTCCCATACGGGCGGCAGGATTCGGTCTTCCCGTCTGAGATACTGCGGAAGCCTGTCCCTGTCTCGGCTGACCGCCATTGGATACTGCACCGCCGGGTGTCACAGATCTTTGCGCCTGTCCATGCTGGACGTATGCCGGAGATCTCTGTCCCTGTGCGGTCTGATTCGGCACTGCAGGTCTTTGTGTCGGCTGTGCAGGTTTGGGCGCCGAAACAATATTCTGTGCCGCCGGATGCTGTCCTGCCGGTGTTTTTGGTACTGCGGGACGGGTGGAGGACACAGCTGTACCGCCCGCCTGTGCTGCAGGTACCCGCGGGGGCACAGTATTTCCCATAACGGGACGGGACTGCATCGTCTGTCCGGAAACCGGATTCTGTCGCACAGCCGGTGATCCCGCTGCGTTCTGTCCCGGTGTTCCTGCCGGATGATTCCGGGGAACGGATTGTCCGGGATTCTGCGATACGGGACGGGCGGGCTGCGGAGGTTTGACTCCTGCTTCCGTCCGCTTCCGGTTCAGACTCTGTTCGTTTGCACGGTTGATCTGCTCGCGAAGAGAATCAGCAGTGTTTTTCGGAACAGAAAACTGCCGGGTATCGCTGAAATTTTTATGATTGCCTGATTTATCCGTAAGTCTGACCTCCCTTACATGGGATTATGTATGTACACCGAAGAGGACAGCGGCCACATACAGCACGACCACTGCCAGAAATGCCGGGGAAAACAGGGACTGCGCCAGGGCAAGCCCCGAACCGCCTTTCCTGCGAACTGCATAATCAGATGGTATATTTTCCCGGGCATATCCCGTGTACAGATTTCCGGCTTCCCAGCACATCAGCACAGCGGCGATCAGAGTGAGAAAACCGACAATGATAAGAAACAGAATCATACTGATGCTCCGTTTTTCGACAATATGGCGCACAAACTTTTCAAAAAACAGCACAAAAGCATTGTTGATCGTATGGACCAGCATGGAAGCCGGCAGGGATCTTGTAGCGTACATAACACCGGCCAGCACAACCCCCGAAAAGAAATATACGGGAAACCGCACAAAGCTGAAATGCGACATGGCAAAAGCCAGCGAAGATATAACAACCGCTGTCGGTACTCCCATGGATTCATAACCACCTGCAGTGATCCCGCGGAAAAGCAATTCTTCGGTTACAGCGGGCAGAATCGCAAATGTCATGATCATGTACAGCCCGTCGAAAATACCGGTATTCCGTGCAAATTCTGTGTAGGCTTCACTGCTGCCGGCGGCAAAACTTTCCGGAAACAGAGCATACAGCCCCATACTGATCAGGGTACTGCCTCCGATCAGAAAGACAGCCGCATACAGCAGATACAGTGCATGACCGAATTTCGGCAGCCTTAACCGAAGCTTTGCACTGAATCCCCGTCCCCGCAGGCGACAGTAAAACGCTGCCGGTACCGCATAGATGACCAACTGCAGCACCACAACGGCCAGATATGGATTTTCATCCATTCCCAATCGGTCTGTCGGTATAAAGCCGACCAGATATAGAAGTGTGAACACGAACACCAAAAGCAGCGGCGTCCAAAG